>NZ_JAAHHS010000379.1 GCF_010692395.1 Moorena sp. SIO3H5 | reverse complement strand
TAATGTAGAATTAAGAATGGTGAAGGCAGAATTAAGAATGGTGAAGGCAGAATTAAGAATGGTGAAGGCAGAAGCCAGAAGGCAGAAGCCAGAAGCCAGAAGGCAGAATTCTAAATTCCCAATTCTAAATTCTAAATTCCCAATTCTAAATTCTAAATTCTTAATTCTCTACGCCACTCTGCTGCTTTTCGATCCATCTCTTTGATGAACCCATCTTTCCCATCCATATAGGCTTCAATATTGTCTGGATATTTCTTAGCAAGTTCTCGCTTAATTTCACCGTATTTCTGGGCATCCTTAGGATGGGCAATCATATAATCTCGAAAGGCTAAGTGACGCTCTACTTGTAGCGAATTCACCTCAAACATATGAACATGATGTGTTCTGATTCCTAGTTGATTATGTTTGCGGAAATAACGACGACCTGGTATGCCGTATTCACCCATTCCTTCATAGCCTATTGTCTCCATCCCTGAACTATTTTCATCTAGTTTGGTAATGTCGTTGACTTCAACTAAAATATCAATAATTGGTTTAGCATCTAGTTTTGGAATAGATGTACTACCAATGTGGTGTATAGCAACTAAGTTGTCGCCGACGGCAAGAGCAATCTGCTTTGATTCACGCTCAAATTCATCTCGCCACTTCGGGTCATGGGGAACAACTTCTACTTTTCTTGACATAACTATAGCAGTTTGAAATTGGGTGAGGTACTTACTAGCAGTTGGTTTTAGGGAGCAGGGAGCAGGGAGTAGGGAGCAGTAGTATAGCGCTACGCGCCAGGCATGCTAGCAATAGGCATGAAGCGCAATAGTGAAGAAAAAAGCTTAGTAATCAAGGGATTGAGCGATTTTAATTTTTCTTAATTTGTCAAACACCATAGTGCGTAGTGCTATAACAAACCAGAAATTAAAGAAATCCAACCTAAACAGGCAAGGGGTCTCCCGTTATACCCGGAGGGTTAGCGGGAGACGGGGCGTATAAAGTGCGGACGCAGGTTCCGCACACAGCCCCTTGGGAATTGCCTGACGGGGTATCTTGGTTTTGGACATAACTTTTTAATTGCTCGATAGTAACTCCGCCACAGGAAGCCACAAAATAAGAACCTGTCCAGAAGACTTTTTTGTCTCCGTAAAACCGTTTTAAGTGCTCAGGAAATTCTTGGCGAATCAATCTACTAGTCACAGTTTTGATATTGGCTATTAACTTGACCGGGGCAATCCTAGGATTAAGGTCAATAATTAGGTGGATATGATCACTCTCTCCATTAAATACCAGGTTACACTCCCATTTAACGCAAGTGTCAGAGCAGATTTGTCTCAGCCTGATCAAGATTTGGTGTGATATGGCCTTTCGTCTGTATTTCGTTACTAATACAACATGTACAGTAAGACGGTAAACCGACCTGTTTTGTTTTGTGTAGTTACCAATCATTTTATGCAATAAGTGCTACAATAAATTTATGATATTCACTTACTGTTACCGAATTAAGCCAAGCCCCGAACAGATCGCCATCATGGAAAGGTGGCTTGAACTTTTGCGTCGTCATTGGAACTACGCCCTGGGGCAACGCTTGGATTGGCTTCGTCGGACTCGTTGTCCGATTGATAGGTGTAGCGTGAGTTATGAGCCAATTGGTGAAATTCCAGAACTGGTAAACTACTACACTCAACAGGCAGCGCTCAAGGAAACTAAGCGGCTATTTCCTGAGTACAAAAAAATTTACGCAGAGACTCAACAAGTTAATTTACAACGTCTCAATAAGGCTTGGGATAAGTGGCGAAAGCCTGATGCCAGTGGCAAGCGTGGGGGTAGACCTAGGTTCAAAAAATCTGGAGAACTTCGATCGTTTGTTTTTCCTAGAGTCAACAGTTCCAAAGCAGGAGCACATCTGGTTGATGGTATTTTAAAACTGAGTCGGATTGGGTCAATTCCTGTTGTAATGCATCGCCCATTGCCTAAAGGATTTACCCTTAAGCAATGCACCGTAGTAAAAAAAGCTGATGGGTGGTATTGTTGTATCTCAATGAAGGATGATACTGTACCCGAGATTTTACCAGTGGAATCAATTAAGTCTGCTGTTGGGATTGATGTTGGATTGGATAAATTTCTAACTACATCAGATGGGGAAGCGGTGCCTATTCCACAATTTTATAGAAAGGCTCAGGGCAAGCTGGCTCAGGCGCAAAAAGTAATGTCGCGCCGCGTTAAGGGTTCTAAAAACTGGAAAAAAGCTAAACATAAAGTAGCTTTGTTACACCTCCATCTAACCCGATGCCGAAAGGAATTTCACTATCAGGTTGCTCATTGGTTGTGCAACAAATACGACTTAATTGCTCACGAAAATTTAAATATCAAAGGACTCGCTCGAACTAAGTTAGCAAAATCAATACATGATGCAGCCTGGGGAGCATTCTTGGAAACATTGCAAGCAGTGGCGGTAAAACGCGGCTTGTTAGTTCAAGAAGTTAACCCGCGTGGCACAAGCATTGAGTGTTTTAATTGTGGTTCTAGAGTCGAAAAAACTTTAAGCGATCGCGTTCATTGCTGTTCTAGCTGTAACGTCAAAATTGATCGTGACTGGAATAGCGGGATCAACATTTTAAATCGTGGATTATTGGCGGTTGGACTGTCGCTTAATGGCTGTGGTAAATCGGTACAGGATATCGTTCGCGTAGCGTCGGCATCCGCCGAGGAGCAGCAAGTCTCATTCGTGAGATTGAGAAGCCCACATCATAATCTTTGATTTGATGTGGGAGTAGTCACGGATATGCCAAACTGGGTGACGTGTTAAGTATGGTTTGATTAGACTTAGCCTTGGCTAGGTCTAGACTACCTAATTAGAAATTTTCCTATAACTATGTCACAACCAACTATAGAATCAATCCTTCAAGAAGAACGGCTGTTCCCGCCACCGACTGAGTTTTCTGAGAATGCCCAGATTAAAACCATGGCGGAGTATCAGCAACTTTATGAACAAGCCAAAGCTGACCCCCAAGGGTTTTGGGCTCAGCTTGCAGACCAAGAACTAGACTGGTTTCAAAAATGGGATACGGTATTGGATTGGCAACCCCCCTTTGCCAAGTGGTTTGTTGGTGGCAAGATTAATATTTCTTACAACTGTCTTGACAGACACCTGACTACCGGGCGTCGCAATAAAGCTGCCCTGATTTGGGAAGGGGAACCGGGAGACTCCCGCACCCTAACCTATGCCCAGTTACACCGGGAAGTTTGCCAGATGGCAAATGTGATCAAACAACTGGGAGTGAAAAAAGGCGATCGCGTTGGCATTTATATGCCCATGATTCCCGAAGCTGCTATAGCCATGCTGGCCTGTGCTAGAATTGGTGCTCCCCACACCGTTGTTTTTGGTGGCTTTAGTGCAGAAGCCCTCAAGGACCGACTGGTAGATGCTCAAGCTAAATTAGTAATTACTGCTGATGGGGGCTGGCGCAAAGACAAGATTGTTCCTCTCAAGATCCAAGTTGATAAAGCCCTAGAGAATAATGGCGCACCTACAGTAGAAAACGTCCTAGTGGTAGAACGCACCAAGCAAGGGGTTGACATGGAACCAGAACGAGACCACTGGTGGCATGACTTGCAACCGGGAGCATCTGCGGATTGTCCAGCAGAACCCATGGATAGTGAAGATATGCTCTTCATTCTCTACACTAGCGGTACCACGGGTAAACCGAAAGGGGTTGTTCACACTACTGGTGGCTATAACCTCTACACCCACATGACTACCAAGTGGACCTTTGACCTGAAGGAGACCGATGTCTACTGGTGTACTGCTGATGTCGGCTGGATTACTGGACACAGTTACATTGTCTATGGTCCATTGTCCAATGGTGCTACTAGCCTGATGTACGAAGGGGCTCCCCGTCCTTCCAATCCCGGTTGTTTGTGGGATGTGGTAGAAAAATATGGAGTCACTATCTTCTACACTGCGCCCACTGCGATTCGTGCCTTTATTAAGATGGGAGACCAGCATCCCAACGCCCGTGATTTATCGTCCCTACGTATCTTAGGAACTGTGGGTGAACCGATTAACCCAGAAGCCTGGATGTGGTACCATCGGGTAATTGGAGGAGAACGTTGTCCCATTGTCGATACGTGGTGGCAAACTGAAACCGGTGGCTTCATGCTCACCCCTTTACCTGGTGCTACTCCCACTAAACCGGGTTCCGCTACCTTCCCCTTCCCAGGCATTATTGCTGATATTGTAGATTTAGACGGCAATCCAGTTGGGGACAATGATGGTGGTTATTTAGTGATCAAACATCCTTGGCCAAGTATGATCCGTACTGTCTATGGGGATGATGACCGTTTCCGCCGCACCTATTGGGAACATATCCAGCCAAAAGATGGCCAATACTTCTATTTTGCTGGAGATGGTGCCAGAAAAGACCCCGATGGTTATTTCTGGGTTATGGGTCGTGTCGATGATGTGTTGAATATCTCTGGTCACCGCTTAGGAACCATGGAAGTGGAGTCAGCACTGGTTTCTCATCCTTCTGTAGCTGAAGCAGCTGTAGTCGGTAAACCTGATGACCTAAAAGGGGAGGATGTGTTTGCCTTTGTGACCTTAGAAGGCAGTTATAGCGCTAGTGACGAACTCAAGCAAGAACTAAAGCAGCACGTAGTCAAAGAAATTGGTGCGATCGCACGTCCTGGTGACATTCGCTTTACTGATGCTTTGCCCAAGACTCGTTCCGGTAAAATTATGCGACGGCTATTGCGATCGCTAGCTGCAGGTCAAGAGGTTGCTGGAGATACCTCCACTCTAGAAGACCGCAGTGTTTTGGATAAGTTACGAGAAGGGGCTTGATTTTGGCCTCTCCTCCAGGGAAGGAGGAGAGTTTAAAAGAGCGCGAATTTGAAATTAATAAACAATAAAGGACTTACGCAGGCAATTTATTTGTAGGGTGCGTAAGTCCTGTTAATATCGGAAAGATTAATCAGGAAATGTGTCTTTCAAAGCTTGATTTAACCCTTGATTAAACGTTTGATCAAACCCTTGATCAAAGCTTTGTCTACTAGACCTGAAGCCAAAATCCAAAACTTTTATCCAAAATCCTTTTCTGTTGCCTGTTGCCTGTTGCCTGTTTTCTTTTTTTCCAAAACCTTTACTTCTAGACAGAGGAGCTGCGATCCGTAACACTTTCTCCAGTAGCGAAGGAAAGAAACGCTGACACCACACAGCTAAATGACTTTGCCATCCGACTAAAATTTCGGATGAGTTTTTCTCCAGTTTGGCGACTAGCACCTTAGCGACTTGTTGGGGAGTCATCGGCAACACCCAGCGAAATAAATGTAATCCTCGCGCCATATCAGTATCTGTTAACGATGGCAGTAAAGCGATTACCCGGATATTTTCTCGCGCTAACTCTCCTCGTAAGGCTTGAGTAAAACCAACAATTCCAAATTTGGTAGCGGAATAGCTTGCCATCGTCGGTGCTGCCACCTTACCCATTAAACTAGAAACATTCACAATAGTACCTTCATGTCGTGCTGCCATGCGTCGCCCAATTAGACGAGTCATTGTGTACATACCCATTAAATTCGTGGCGATTTCTTCCTGCAAATTTTGCAGTTTGCATTCTAGAAAAGGAGATTGATGAGCAACGCCAGCACAGTTAACTAACAAATCAATTGGTCCGTAACTTCGCCAAGCTCGTGCGATAGCAATATTGACTCCTACGATTTGGTTTAGATCTAAGACGAGCGTCACAACTAGTACCCCTTGTCGTTCAATCTCAGCCGCCACTTCTGCTAAACGTTGGCGATTTCGCGCCACCAACAGTAAGCGTCTTATTCCTTGTTGGGCTAACTCCAGAGCGATCGCTCTGCCAATACCACGAGAGGCTCCAGTAACCAGAGCAGTTTTTCCCTGAATCTTCATGTGCTACAATACCTATAATTGAAAATAAGTAAAAGTTGAAAACAAGCAAGCATCCGATGCTAAGATGCGTCGCTAAACCCACTGAGACTGAAATTAGCGACAGTAACGTTAGTCACCGTGAAGTTAGCCACCGTGAAAAATTGCTCCCACGCAACGGTTATCCGTAGGCAGTTCAGAATTGGTAAAGACTACCTACAAATGAGTGATGGCAACAGCCTTCTCCCCGACCGTAGCTATCGGACTATTGGCTAAGGGAGTCCAAGAAGCGGCAATTTGCCATTCAGTGTGGTGGATAACTGGTTAAGATATTTCTCCCCGGTTTGTTGCGGAAACTTGGTAAGAATCGGTGGTTGAAATATCCGTCAAATCATTCTGGCATCACTTAATCAATCCGTAGCCAGAATTTGTGTTGATGTAGAGCATGGTTGGTACCCTCCTTGAAATGAGTCTTTACCAGAAACTAAGCCATAAGCCTACACTAACAACAGCAACTCTCAACTGCAACATATATTAACATAAACCTATTGTTTTTTACATTTATATACGAAACCTTCATACATCAATTAGGGTGAATCAGTTAGTCAATATTGCTTGAACCCCTTGCCAAATCTAGAATTGAGTTGTTTTATTCCTAAATTTTCTTTTTTTGTTCAGTAAGAAAAAATATGAGAAAATTAACAAAGTGTTCAGGTAGATTGAAAAAATCCGCTCATCCTAGACCTGGCTAGTCGTGGGATGAGCTGGTACTTTTGTTCAAGTAGATTAAAAATTTCCGCTCATCCTAGACCTGGCTAGTCGTGGAATGAGCGGTTAATTTTTCAATGATTATCAAATAACTAGTAAGTACACAAGTACAAGAATTACACAAAACTGTGAATGCTGATAGAGGGAAGAGTTGCCAAAATGAAATCACCCCCCACCGAGAATAGCATTACACAGTAGCATGACATAGTAGCATTACACAGTCATAATGTCTTTTTCTTTAGCCGCGAACACTTCATCAACTTTTTTTGTGTATTTATTGGTCAACTTCTGAATCTCCTCCTGCAAATCCCGTGACTCATCCTCAGAGATTTCCTTATTTTTTTCCTCTTTTCGGACAGAGTCAACGCCATCACGACGGATATTGCGAATCGATACTCGACCTTCCTCCGCAAACTTACTTGCCATTTTGACAAATTCTTTACGGCGCTCGCTAGTGAGTGGAGGAATATTTAACCGCACAACTTCACCATTGTTGTTCGGAGGCAAATCCAGATCCGAAAGAGTAATTGCTTTCTCGATCTGGCTCAGCATACTTTTGTCGTAAGGTTGGATGGTGATTGTACTAGCGTCTGGCGTGTTGATATTAGCCAAAGATTTCAGGGGGGTTGGGGTACCATAGTACTCAACCATCACCCGATCCAATAGACTAGTACTGGCGCGACCCGTTCTAATGGTATTGAACGCCCA
>NZ_JAAHHS010000378.1 GCF_010692395.1 Moorena sp. SIO3H5 | reverse complement strand
TCCTGGCTAAATTCCAGCTGCCTCACCCAACCCCGATGCCCCTTCAAAGGTTGGGATTGCCTAGTGTTGAGATACCACAACCTCACAATTCCGTCCTCTCCAGCGCTAGCGAGCAGCTGACCATCCTGGCTAAATTCCAGCTGCTCAACCCAACCGTAATGTCCCTTCAATTCCTGGGATTGCCCAGTGTTGACATCCGACAACCTCACGATTCCGTCAATTCCAGCACTAGCGAGCAGCTGACCATCCTGGCTAAATTGCACCTGCTTAACCCAACCCTGATGCTCTGTCAATTCCTGGGATTGCCCAGTGTTGACATCCCACAACCTCACGATGCCATCCTCTCCAGCGCTAGCGAGCAGCTGACTATCCTGGCTAAATTCCAGCTGCCTCACCAAACCTTCATGCCCCTTAAATTCCTGGGATTGCCCAGTGTTGACATTCCACAACCTCACGATGCCATCAACTCCAGCGCTAGCGAGCAGCTGACCATCCCGGCTAAATTTTACCTGGTAAATTTTACCCTCATGCTTCCCAAGTCTAGGCTCCTGAATGTGGTCAAGAATCATTTGTAAAGCGAGTATTGGAGTAGCAGCGGGATAGTCTTTCAAGGGAGTATTTTTGGTGACCATTGCTTTCAAGGCTTTCCCCGTCTCCATAGCTGCTAGTAAGGCATCAAAGGGGCTATAGTTAAATTGATAAAGATGTGTAACTCCTGCTCGTTCTAGTTTTAGTCCTTCTTCCTGCCCTTGCTGCAAAATTCGCTTTTCTTCCTCAACCTTTACCAAATTTGTTTTTATATGATTATTATATATTTTATCAATCATATTTACTAAATAATTATGGATCAAATAATAGCGGTTTTCCCTTCGTCGGTGACTATTTAACACCAAACATGATTCTACTAAAATCCCCAAAATTATCCTAATAAAATCTTGATTTAATGGTGAAAAAATAGCTAATTCAGTCTCGGTTTTTATGGGTGTTAGTTGCTTTTTGTCGGTCAATGTAAACAATAATTTCCAGGTAGTTTCTCGGTGCTGTGGTCCACAATCGGTAACCAAAGCCTCCAGATAACGCTCTACTAGTTTTGCCTTATAACCCTGTTGCTGATACCTTTCCAAGGTCACAATTCCCTCGGTTTCTAATTGCGCTCCCACCATCTGCAAATCAATCGGACGCACTTCTCCCGTTTCTGCTGCTAAATCCGCCACCAATTGATCAATTAGCTGTGGTTCTAAGGAAAACTTAGCCTGCTTCGTTAACCGTTTAATAACCACTTTGGCCTGGGGCTGAGAAAAATTTCCTAAGTAATAGAGAACATCCTTGCTGAGAATATCATTATTTACTACATCTAAACTAATCAGCCGGTCGTTACACTCTAATAAATTAGAGATATAATCTGAACCCAATGCGAAAATCACCTTTACTGATTCCAGGGTTAGACAGTCTTTTATGAATTGATAAAAAACTTGCCGTTGCTGTGGCTTATGATACTCAACGAAAAATTCTTCAAATTGGTCAAAAATTAGAACAGTCAGTCGATTAAGGTCACCATTGTCTCGCAGCTTCTGGAGAAGTTTGCCGAGAATTTCTTCTCTTTCTCCCCTCTCTTCCCACTCTCCTGTATTCTGTGTTCCAATTATCCTTTGAGTTAACCTATCTTCCCACTGGGAATAAACCTTCAGCAAAACCGGATAAACATCCCGAGCTGCAATACTCTCTTGCTGTAATCTAGGAATTAAACCATACTCCAGTAGAAAACTTTTTCCTACACCGGAGGAGCCACAAATTACCGTTAGTTTGTGATCACAGCTACCAATACGCTCAACTAAGTCATTAATCGCTTGCTCTCGACCAGAGGCAGCAATTTGATCAGCCACAATTCGCTGCTTTTCTTCTGGCGTTGCCTGAGTATCCTTGATTAGTTGGTTGAGGTACAATCGACTAGTACCCACAAATGCCCGAAACCGGAAGTGATACTCGATTAATTGCTGGTATGCTTTAACTGAGAAGGCTCTTTGATAATCCTCTTGGTCAAAGTAGAGCTGTCGCAATTCTTTGAGAATTTGAATATATAGGTAGGGATTAACCTTAGGTAGGGTTTGGTATTTGGCAAGCTCAAGATGGGCAATCCCTTCCTGGGGTTGACCGAGATGCTTGTAGGCTCTGCCTAAGGATAAGCGATACCAACCTTGATGAAGTTCCCACGCCCAGTCCAACTGCTCCCGAGTCAGGTCACCAGGAAGTTGAACAGAATCCTGGGCATCGGTAAGGATATCCAGTGCTTTAGTGGCCAAATCCTTGACCCGATGCCATTGGGAGCGAGCGATGGCGACTTCTGTCGCTAGAAAGCCGTAATCATGGGCAAGCCAGACCGGGTTGGGATATTTTTGATGAAGGGTTAAGGCTTTTTTAGCTAACTGCTCCAACTCATCCCATCGCCCTAGTCTTTGTAGAATTTCTCCTAAGGGATTGATAAACTTAGCCACTAAGTCGGGACGCTTAGCTTGCTCAAAGGCCTTATGCGATCGCACAAAATATTCCCTAGCCCGTAGGTAATTTTCCTTACCCTGATTCCGGTCTTGATCTGCATAGGTATGGTATAATTCCCCCATATAGAAGAGAACACATCCGTATCGGATCAGATGTTCGGGGTCGGGAAACAAGTAAACTGGCAGGAGAGGTTTCCACAGGTCTAAACTTCTTTGGTAATGCTCCTGGGAATGGTTGAGAGCATCGGGAATTCCTCGACCTAAGATAAATTCCAGACTCGCTTCTAAATCTGGGGCTAATTCTACCTGCCGATGTTGCAACTCAAGCCAAGCTCGGCGTAAGTCAGCCAGCTGCTGGTTACTGAGATTCTGTCCATGGTCAAGACTCCCAGTGGCTCCAGCGGCTAAGACTTGAGTGAACCCAAGATCAGTAACCTGTTCGATGAATTCAATTAGGTAAGCGGTAGAGATTTGAAACTCCAGGGGTGAACCGGTTACCCAACTTGCCAAATCCCTGGCAGAGTGAAGGAATTGAGCATAGACTGGATCATCTACCCAAAATAGGATGGGGAAATGGAACTGTTTGCGAAACTCTTTCCGGACTCCATTGGCTAGTTTGAGCACTTGATCAAGATCCCTCACCACCTCAAAGCCGTAAACCATAATCCCTTGGGGCTGTTTTTGTCCCAGTTGGGTTTGACAGCTGGTGTATAGGGTCGTGTATAGGTCGGTGATATCTGGAGTTAGCTCAATCTGGCAAATCTCTATGGAACAAACCTCTGTCAGCTGTTGAATCAAGTGGTGTCGCAACTGGGTATGATTACAATGGGCAAAAAATAAGGAAAATTCCTTGACACTGACTCCCATTTCAATTACCAAAGCCAGCTGCTCCAATAGCTGTTGGTTATAACCTTGTTGGTTATAATCTTGTTGATAATCAGCCTGTTGTTTATAAACTTGTTGATGATCAGCTTGTTTGTTAAGATTAGTCATCAAGTTATCGCAATGGGTGTAATCGTGTTTCCAAATTCAAGGGAGGAAGCAATGCAGCGCTGACCTAAGAGTAACCAGTGCAGTCTGGAGGCTTCCCACCGGGCGAACCCAGGTACCAACCAAGGTAAGCCACACAGACCCACAACCATGAGCAGCTGGCGTGATTTGCCCCACTCGCCCTTCCCATCAAGACAGAGAAGGTGGAGACCGAGGTTACCCAAACAGAACCCAAACCACTCGTTATTGGATCAAGACAATCCAGCTAATTTGCCGCTAAAAATTATCATTTCTTAAAAGTCTTCTTTTTTCTCTCCCTCTAGGTCGTCCCATGTGTGACACTGATATAAAAAACCTAACCCTGTGAGGAGGGTGGGGAGGCTGGGAGTTTATGGTAAGCTCATTTCTTAGATTATAAAGGGTAATTGACAAATCACTATTAAGCCTAAAGTTATCAATTAACGGTGATGCTACCCTATAAATCTATTATGTCTCAAGGTTTTGGAATTAACTACCTCGAAGGTCAAAAAAGTACTCCTCGAAGAGAGAAAAAGCCCAAAGAAGCAACAGAAATTGGCAGTTTTCAAAAAAGTCTAGTAGAGCATTTTACAGAAATATAGGATTTTTATTTCAAATGTAAACATAGGATTGATAGAAAAAGCGATGGAGTCGGTCATGGGGGGAAACCCCCCATGACCGACTCCATCAAGACAGGGAAAACGGAACTTCGTATCAGTAGGAAAGAGCTCCGAAGAGTTTGTGATTTGCTGGTAAATCAGCAAGATTGTTCATGACCTATTTATAAATGCTATATCCGAGCAAGTAACGTTGGTCAGAGAAATTTGTAGAATTAGCAATTATAATTACCGAATGGTATTTTCTCTATGGCTAATTGCTAAGTGATCCAACTATCCTTGAGATTATTTATGAGTAAGGTGTAGAGTCTAAGTTAACCCAGAATCATGATTGGTTGGGAGCAACCTATCGTAACTCATTTATCCAATGCATAATTTCATTCCTCCGGAACGATTTTTCCCTTATCTGACCTGGACTGATATCGAACAGATGCCCGATAAGGAAAATGTTGTGATTATTCAGCCGGTCGCTTCCATTGAACAGCATGGCCCCCATTTACCGCTGATTGTAGATGCGGCAATTGGGGTGGGAGTCTTGGGCAAAGCCTTAGGCTGCTTAGACCCAGAAATCCCAGCTTATGCTTTGCCTCCCCTTTATTACGGTAAATCCAATGAGCATTGGCATTTTCCTGGCACCATTACCCTTAGTGCTCAAACCTTGCTAGCGGTGCTGATGGAAATGGCTGATAGTATCTATCGGTGTGGGTTTCGGAAGTTAGTACTGATGAATTCCCATGGCGGACAACCCCAAGTGATGGAAATTGCTGCACGGGATATTCACCACAAGCATGAAGATTTTATGGTATTCCCCTTGTTTACCTGGGGCGTGCCTAACATGGCCAAGGAATTAGCCACCCAGAAAGAATTAGAATTAGGGATTCATGGGGGGGATTTAGAAACTAGTCTCATGCTCTGTCTACTCCCTGGTCAAGTGAAAATGGATCGGGCAGTAAAGGAATATCCCCAGGGATTGCCCGAAGATAGTCTATTGAGTATGGAAGGAAAATTGCCCTTTGCTTGGCTGACCAAGGGGTTGACTCAGAGTGGAGTACTCGGGGATGCTACAGCAGCAACTGAGGAAAAAGGCGATCGCTTATTAGCCTCTCTTTGTGATGGTTGGGTAAACGTGATTCGCGATATCTATCGGTTTCAGCAGCCTGATGTGACTAAGAGGTGATGGCGCACGGGAATCGGGAATCGGGAATCGGGACGCAGCTAGCAATGCTGCGCCCTTGTCCCATAGTGCTGCATCGCTTTTATGATAATGTTTTCGTCAATTTTTCTGCCCTGAGCCGAAGCTCCCTGTTGCGTAGTTGCTCACAACTTTAGGCTGAACCAATGCGGATGGCGAGACTCGAACTCGCATGGCTTTCGCCACACGCCCCTCAAGCGTGCGTGTCTACCATTCCACCACATCCGCGTTTTACTAACCATTTAGTAGGATACCATACAACAGGACGAAGCTGCAAAGCGTAAATCAGAAAATTGCTGTCAAAATTGAAGGGAGTAGGGAGTAGGGAGTAGCGATGCAGCGCGGTCTTGGGGGTCCCCCCCATGAGCGACTGCATCAAGACGGGAGTAGGGAAAGATTTTGTTTAGTCTGGGTCTCGGACGTGGGTAAGGGTGGAATGGGGAAAAATCCTGTCTACCTCGCTCGTGATCACAATTGCTATAGTTTATTAACCATGTTGCTCCCTGCGCCTCCCACACTTCCCACACTTCCCACCCTGCCCAAACCTCCCCATCAATCCTAGTTTTAAATCTCAAGAAAAACTCTATATAACCAAGCTATTCTATGAAATTTTCAAAGATCTTAATTGCCAATCGTGGGGAAATTGCCTTACGGATTATCCGAACCTGTGAGGAGATGGGGATTCCCACCGTTGCCGTTCACTCGACCATTGACCAACATGCTCTTAATGTCCAACTGGCAGATGAAGCGGTTTGTATCGGGGATCCCCCCAGCAGCAAAAGTTATTTAAATATACCTAATATTATTGCTGCAGCCCTCACTCGCAACGCCACTGCCATTCATCCAGGCTATGGTTTCCTATCAGAAAATGCCCGTTTTGCTGAAATCTGTGCTGATCATCAGATTTCTTTCATCGGTCCTACCCCAGAAGCAATCCGAGCCATGGGAGATAAATCTACGGCCAAAGAAACCATGCAACGAGCGGGTGTGCCCACAGTACCTGGAAGCGATGGATTAGTCAGCTCTGAGGAAGAAGCTTATGCGATCGCACGTCAAATTGGCTATCCTGTCATGATTAAAGCCACGGCTGGTGGTGGAGGAAGGGGTATGCGCCTGGTACAGGATGACAGCCAATTGATTAAACTCTTCCAAGCCGCTCAAGGGGAAGCCCAAGCCGCCTTTGGTAATGGCGGGGTATATATTGAAAAATTTATTCAACGCCCTCGCCATATCGAGATTCAAATTTTAGCTGATAGTTATGGCAACGCAATCCACTTGGGTGAGCGAGACTGCTCGATCCAACGGCGTCACCAAAAGCTACTGGAAGAAGCCCCTAGCCCAGTGCTTGACCCAGAATTGCGGGCAAAAATGGGTAATGCTGCGGTAATGGCAGCTAAGTCCATCAATTACGTCGGAGTTGGCACAGTAGAGTTTCTCTTAGATGCCTCTGGTGAGTTCTACTTTATGGAAATGAACACCCGAATTCAGGTAGAACACCCAGTCACCGAGATGGTTACCGGTCTAGACTTGATCGCCGAACAAATTAAAATTGCTCAAGGGGAGAAACTAAGCCTGACCCAAGACCAAATTACTCTCAAAGGTCACGCCATCGAATGTCGGATTAATGCCGAAGACCCAGACCACGCTTTCCGTCCCCAACCAGGACGAATTAGTGCTTACCTACCACCAGGAGGACCAGGGGTGCGCATGGATTCCCATGTTTACCCCGATTACGAAATTCCCCCCTACTACGATTCTCTGATTGGCAAATTAATCGTTTGGGGTCCCACCCGTGAGGCTGCCATTCAGCGCATGAAACGAGCCTTAAGGGAGTGTGCCATTACCGGAGTCACCACCACCCTGACTTTCCATCAAAAAATCCTAGAGACACCAGCTTTTCTTGAGGGTCAGGTCTATACCAATTTTGTTGAGAAGGAAATGATGACCTGAACGGCAGCTATGCAGAAGGCAGAGGGCAGAAGTAGGTAAGTATATGCGCTACGCGCACGCTGCGCGAACAGCTATCAGCCATCAGCCATCAGCTTAAGGGCTACGCGATCGCGTCTTGTTGAGA
>NZ_JAAHHS010000377.1 GCF_010692395.1 Moorena sp. SIO3H5 | reverse complement strand
GGCAGCCTTGAATTACGCTTTGCCTTAGCCCATGGAAAAACTCAACCTATTCACACCTACGCCAAAGCTCCCTTGAAGGTACAGCGACCGTTCTATCCAGAAGGGCTAGGGGTTTGTCACACTGTGGTACTTCATACCGCTGGAGGAATGGTAGCAGGGGACAGGTTGTCTCAAGATATCCATCTCGAATCGGGGACTCATGCTTTAATCACCACTGCTGCTGCTAGTAAAGCTTATGGTAGGGGCAGTTCTAGCGCTAGTCTAAGAAACTATAGCACTAATAATCAAAAGCTTAGCGGTAGTCTAAACCAACCAGAACCTAGACAAAAAATCTCTAGCGCTAATAAAAAAAAATATAGCGCTAGTTTAAACCAGCCAGAAACTAGACAAATCATCCGGCTCCAAGTAGAGACTGGAGCTTGTTTGGAATGGTTGCCCCAGGAAACGATTGTATTCAATGGTGCAGTTTACCGGCAGGATTTGCGGGTAGAATTAGCGCCGGGAGCCAGTTGGTTAGGCTGGGAAATTACTCGATTTGGACGCAGTGCTAGAAAAGAAAGGTTTGTGGAGGGAAATTGGCGATCGCATACGGAAGTTTGGCAGCAAGGACATCCACTGTGGATTGACCGACAATGGTTACCAGCTAGCGAAGCAACCTTCTCTAGTCCTTATGGTTTAGCAGGACAACCAGTGGTAGGAACATTAGTTTTGGTAGGGGAAGCGGTATCATCAAAGATTCTCGAACAAGCCAGAGAACTTTGGAGTGCTAGGGAGTATGTAGGGGAAGCTGGGGTAACTCAGCTGATGTCAGGATTATTATGCCGCTATCGTGGTGCTTCGACTGAGGAAGTGAGACACTGGTTTACAGAGGTTTGGCAACTGTTGCGCGTTAATATATTCGGGCGTCCTATTATTAAGCCACGAGTTTGGCCGTTGTAATATCAAAATTTCTACTAATCACAGGATCAAACAATGCAACTGACACCCCAAGAAAAGGATAAACTACTAATTTTTACTGCCGCCTTATTGGCAGAAAGACGCAAGGAAAAGGGGTTGAAGCTAAATTACCCAGAAGCCGTTGCTTACATTTCTGCGGAAATTTTGGAAGGTGCTAGGGAAGGACGTCCAGTAGCTGATTTAATGAGTTACGGCACTACCCTGCTAACGCGGGATGATGTGATGGAAGGAGTACCTGAAATGGTGAATGAAGTCCAGGTAGAAGCAACCTTTCCCGATGGGACTAAACTGGTTACTGTACATGACCCAATTCGTTAGTCCCACAAAAAGCGTCCAGAAGCCACTGTTTAACTCTTCTAATTAAATCATCATAGGATTCACAGAAGTTGACAGAGTTCTTCTCTGAGATTGATAAGTTGGTTTCTCAGGTCATTGATTTGTTCACTGCTCAGTTGTGCAGTTGCTTGATGATCTACGATGTGATTTAGGCTATTGATACAGTCATCAGTCGTATTACGACAGTTCTGAACAACCTGGATTCGTTCCTTAAAGATTTCTTGGAACTGAGGCTCAACTGATTTAATAATAGTATTGTTATTGGGTTGAGATTCATTCAGTTGGAACTTGAAAATATTCCATAATTGAACTAGTGAAGGGAGTCCCATAAGCACCAAACAATGGTTAAAAAACCTTTAAAAAAATTAAATCAAACACCAGACATTAAAACCCAAAAGCCCCAAAAGGTAGGAATACTAGTTATGAGTATACTCATAACTAGTTTAATATTCCGAGAATTAGTTGCGAAAATAGTTGCCAAAATAATTTTCTAAATAACCGGCTGCTACTAAAGCAAAATTTTTCCATAAGTAGGATAAAATTTCTGGCCAATAGTATAGCTTTAAAAGCCATGTAAGATGTCAGAGTTGACCAAAAAGGAATCATTAACTGTAGAAATAAAACCATCAATGAGTTAATAAATAAGAATTCAATAACAACTATATCGATTATTCAGCAAGAGACTATAGAAGTCAGGATTCCTTGATTAAAGACTGTGTGAAGAGAAGATAAGCTAGAAAAAAAAATATGGTAAGGATAATAGGTAATAAGCAATAAGTAATAAGTAATAGGTAATAAGCAATAAGTAATAGGTAATAAGTAATAGGTACAAAAAAAAATCGAATCTACGAGATAATCAACTAATTCACGAGATAATAAAAAGCTAGTCAGGGTTTAAGGAGTTAGTTAGTGATTCCAGGCGAAATAATTCCCCAAACAGGGGAAATAGAACTCAATGCTGGTCGTGCCACCATCAGAGTACGGGTAGCGAATACAGGCGATCGCCCTATTCAAGTAGGGTCTCACTTTCACTTCTTTGAAGTCAACGAAGCTCTGCAATTTGACCGGGAAGCTACTAAAGGCATGCGCTTAAATATTCCAGCTGGCACCGCTATCCGCTTTGAACCGGGAGACGAACGAGAGGTGGAATTAGTCACTCTTGTCGGTAGCCGTCAGGTGTACGGCTTCAATGGCAAAATTAATGGTCAACTTGATAGCTCAAGTTGATATATAGTTACTATTTTTTTTAAGCAAGCGCTACCCAGAGGTAATCCCAGAGTTTGGCCGAGGGGATAAAATTCCCCATTACCCATTACCCATTACCATCAATCAAGGAGTTTTTGATGAGTTATCGTATGGATCGTCGTGCCTACGCCGAAACTTATGGTCCTACTGTAGGCGATCGCATCCGCTTGGCTGATACAGAACTAGTGATCGAAGTAGAACAGGACTACACCACCTATGGTGATGAAGTTAAATTCGGTGGTGGTAAAGTGATTAGAGATGGGATGGGACAATCCCCCATCTCCCGCGCCGAGGGTGCTGTAGATTTGGTGATCACTAATGCCCTAATCCTGGATTGGTGGGGTATTGTTAAAGCCGATATTGGTATTAAAGATGGCAAAATAGTCAACATTGGCAAAGCTGGAAATCCCTACATCCAGGACAATGTCACTATTATTATTGGTCCTAGCACCGAAGCAGTTGCTGGGGAAGGAATGATTGTCACCGCTGGGGGGATTGATGCTCACATTCACTTTATTTGTCCCCAACAGATTGAAACTGCGATCGCATCTGGTATCACTACTATGATTGGCGGTGGTACAGGTCCAGCCACTGGCACTAACGCCACTACCTGTACTCCTGGTGCTTGGAATATTCACCGGATGCTGCAAGCTGCCGATGCATTTCCTGTGAATCTAGGGTTTTTAGGCAAAGGCAATAGTGCTAAACCCGAGGGATTACAAGAACAAGTGATAGCAGGTGCCATGGGATTGAAGCTGCACGAAGACTGGGGCACTACTCCAGCTGCTATTGATACCTGTTTAAGTGTGGCGGATCAGTTTGATGTCCAGGTGGCCATTCATACCGATACCCTAAATGAAGCCGGGTTTGTAGAAAATACCATTGCTGCCTTTAAAAACCGAGTCATTCACACCTACCACACCGAAGGAGCAGGGGGAGGTCATGCTCCAGATATTATTAAAGTGTGTAGTGAAGCTAATGTATTGCCCTCTTCTACCAATCCTACCCGTCCCTATACCCTTAATACCCTAGAAGAACATCTCGATATGCTCATGGTCTGCCATCACCTAGACCGGGGCATTCCTGAAGATGTGGCCTTCGCTGAGTCCCGGATTCGTCGGGAAACTATTGCTGCTGAGGATATCCTTCATGATTTAGGGGCATTTAGTATGATTGCCTCTGATTCTCAAGCCATGGGACGAGTGGGTGAAGTGATTATCCGTACCTGGCAGACAGCCCACAAAATGAAAGTGCAACGGGGAGTGTTATCCACCACTACTGGGGAAACTGGGGAAAATGACAATTTCCGAGCCAAGCGTTACGTTGCCAAGTATACGATTAACCCTGCGATCGCTCACGGAATTGCTAATTATGTCGGTTCCATCGCAGAAGGCAAGCTAGCCGATTTGTGTCTGTGGCGTCCAGCCATGTTTGGAGTCAAGCCAGAGATAGTGATTAAAGGTGGTGCGATCGCATGGTCCCAAATGGGTGATGCCAATGCTAGTATTCCCACACCCCAGCCGATTCATATGCGTCCGATGTTTGGGAGTTTTGGTGGTGCGATCGCAGCTACATCCGTTACCTTTGTCTCCCAAGCTGCCTTAGACCAAGACATCCCAGCTCAAATTGGCTTACAAAAATCCGCTGTTGCCGTTTCCAACACCCGAAACTTGAGCAAGACCGACATGAAACTCAACGATGCCTTGCCACAGATTGAGGTCAATCCAGAAACCTATGAAGTCAGAGCTGATGGGGAATTATTAACATGCGAGCCCGCAACGGTTTTACCTATGGCACAGCGTTACTTCTTATTTTGATTAGTTGCTAGTCAATCACTAGAGCATTTTTTAGATTAATGACTGGATCCGATCTCCCTACTCCCTACTCCCTTTGCTACCTGGACTACAATGTTAAGTTTTCTGCTGAACTGACCAAAGAAGTATCGAGCGAGAGGTATAACTGAGTTCAGTTTGAGAAAAAATTTAAAGATGAATCTAAGTATTGCAGCAGTACTCTTATACGGAATCTTAGCCCTGATCGGGGGAATCATGGGCTATGCTAAAGCCAAAAGCAAAATATCTCTCATTTCTGGTTTAATTAGCGGTTTATTGCTAATATTTGCTGGAATCATGCAGCTTCAAGGACAACCCTGGGCACAAACCTTAGGGATAGCCGTGGCAGCTGCACTGGTGATTGTCTTTGCCATCCGGCTCGCTAAAACTCGCAAGTTTATGCCAGCTGGACTAATGATTATTGCTGGTGTGGTGTCTCTAGGGGTGATGGTTTATCCAGCTATGGCCTAAAACCACGCTTTTATAGTCCCCCCTGAATGCATTTGATCAACCAGAAAAGCACAGCATGGGTTTTTACATACAGATACCGGATAGACTAACCGATAGACGTTATCTGAGTCTATTTGGTATCTGTGTACATCAGTCTCGTGCTGAGAAGAGCAAAATGCCAACAGTCATTGACCCCGTGAAGTTCCTTTGAGATTAGTCTTATTCCTATAGTCGCAGTTCACGTATGTATAAATAGTATCTATAAATCCTATCTAGAAAATGGTAAAATCTGTCTATAAACCCCTATATCCTAGGGGGTGCTTCAGCTGTAACCTTACCAATAGTACTACTTTTTAGTCAAGTGTCTCTCACCACAGATATCTATTATAACTCAACCAGTCCAGCCATCGCCAGGACTGCTAACGTTACCGGTAAGTTGTTTTTTGAAGAATTAGCCGAGGTGAGCCCGATGGATCAAACTGTTTCTCTAGTGTTCATAAATCCCCAACAGCCTAGTTATGAGCCTAGTTATTCTTATTTCCAAGAAGTCCAGTTTAACAATCCCATAAATCTAGAAAATGTGGTCAGACCGACAGTCAATTTTCTTGAAAACCCTCAATCTACCCTACCTGTCGAGAATATAGTTATTGGTCTTGTTCTAATTTCCATCTTCTCTTTCATATTTATGAAGAGTTCTTGAAAGCTGAACACCCCCGTGCCAAGTACGGGGGATGAAAGGAAAACTAAGGGGACTGCCTGGGCTCTCTGACGTAGTAATTTTTAGGGTATAAATCCAGGTTTATTACCTATTAATTAGAGCTTTAGCAGCCAAACAATTCGGTATTATTTCCAGGAATTATCGATTATTTTGCTCAATTATTATTACTTGTTAATTGTTAAGTATTACAAGAAAATTGACCCTTGGCAAGTTTCTTGTAACAACTGTCAATTTTCCAAGCTAGGAGAGATGTGAATGTCCTACAGTGATTTTAAATCTCTAGACACACTAGCTTCTCTAGGGATTTATATGCTAGAACCTGTGCCATGCCTGATTCAAGCAGACCCAATTTCCCCCAGTGACTTTCTTCAGGAAGCTCTCAAACGCTTTGTGCCACTAGCAACTGCTATCAATACTGAAAAAGCTCGCTCTGAATATCTAATCGCTCCTATTTTAAGTGAAATTACAGTCATCAACCCTCCTATTAGTCTTTTTTCTGGCAAAAACTTTAATGTAGACCCAGCACAGGGACTTACTGGATTTTTTGATTGACCCTCAACCGTTTACAAATAACTGCGTCCCATTTCCCTAAGTACAGGACAAAAACCTTGAAATGAAGAGCAGGATAGGGTTTCATCAGAAATACCACAATCTGTCGAAACCCTATGAATCAATATAGCGAATTGAAGCAATTACTCCAAGAGCATTTAGACGCTCCTTGGAGCTAGACTCTCGCTTCTAGCCCTGTTCTTGTTGGCTGTCCTGAAGGTAAAAACGGTTAATCTCTGTGAGCTGTCGTTAGGGTTTGGAGGCAGGGCACTGCCGGAATCGAGTTACAAGCGTCTACAGCGGTTTTTTCGAGGCTTTGAGGTGGATTACGCCCAGATTGCCAAAATGGTTGTGAGCTGGATGGGGATTCCCGATGGGTGGGTGCTGAGCCTCGACCGAACCACGTGGGAATTCGGGTCTCATTGCTACAACATTCTGACCTTAGGCATTGTGCATGAGGGAGTGGCTTTTCCAGTATTGTGGTGGCTGCTCGACAAGAAGGGAAACTCCAATAGTGATGAGCGAATGCGCTTTATCGAGGCGTTTTACCAGCTCTTTCCCAAAGCCCAGATTAAGTGTTTGTGTGCAGACCGAGAGTTTATTGGTCAGGCATGGATTCGTTATCTGTTGCTTGAGCCGACTCTATCGTTTCGTATCCGAATCCGAGCCACTGATAAGATTGAACGCTCAGGAAAGTCCCTGGCAGCCAAAGTGGTTTTTGCCCATCTAATGCCAGGTGAATCCCAACAACTCAAGGGGGTTTGTCGTGTTTGGGGCTACCAAGTTTCAGTTGAAGCCAAGCGGCTTGATGATGGCCAATTACTAGTCGTGATTGCACCCCCGGCAACAAGCGCATTTGGTCACTGACTATAGCTTACGTTGGGGCATTGAAACGCTCTTTGGCATTTTTAAAACCCGAGGCTTTTGCCTTGAGTCCACTCACTTTACTGAAGCTGAGCGTTTACGCAAACTGTTTGCCCTGCTGACACTGGCACTGTGTTGGTCAATGCGAACGGGTTTGTGGTTACACCAGTATCAACCCATTACTATTAAAAAACACGGTCGTCGAGCCAAGAGTTTATTTCGCTTAGGATTTGACTACTTGCGGCATTTGGTTTTAAATCCTTCTATCCACAATCAAGCTGACTTTTCGCACTCTCTAAAACTTTTGTCCTGTACTTAGCCCATTTCCATATTCTCTCTTCTGACTTCTCTACTCCCTACTACCTAATAATCCTGAAGCAACGGTTTTCCCTTGACTGGAATTGTCCCCAACATATCCCGATTCGTTATTCAGAA
>NZ_JAAHHS010000376.1 GCF_010692395.1 Moorena sp. SIO3H5 | reverse complement strand
ACTTACTGAATAAATCACGCTACGCGAACAGCTATCAGCGGTCAGCGGTCAGCTACTCCCTACTCCCTACTCCCTACTCCCTACTCCCTGCTCCCTTTGCTATAGATAAATTATATAGTTATATAACTTAAAGACAGGATGAATAACCCTCAATCTAATATCTCTAAACCCTATGAACCAGAAGCCACTTCGTCAGAAGAAATGACCATGAATGAGCTAGTTACTTATGTGGCAGCCCCTGGAGCTGTTGGTGGCTTAACCAAGATTGTTTTAGAAGTAGTACAGCCACCCTCTAGTTCACCAGTTAATTCCCCAGCTTGTAGCTCTTTTTTGTGTTTGCTACCAGCCAACCTATTTCTAGGTATGATTAGTGCTGTGATTGGGACGTTTTTGTTGAGTGATGTTTTAGTATTTAGAAAATCTAAGTTCAAGGTAATTGGTTTAGCCTTAACCTTGGGGTTGTTTTTTCCTAGTGTATTTAGCACAGCATCAACCATTACTAATTTAAACCTAGAAGTTCAAGAAGCTACGCAGCAAAAAACTCAAGCCATACAAGCAACGATTGCAGCTAAGGAAGAATTGGGAATTGTCTCAGAAGATATCAAGGTTAAACAAGAGGTTATTCAAGATATAGAAGCAGTAGCGAAAGAGTCGAAAGACACTACTGTGCAGCAACAGGCGGTTAAATCCTTGGAAGACTTGGGAACTAATTCTAAAAACCAAAGTGTCAAAAAAAATGCTATTTCCGCTTTAGAAAGTCTCAAATTAGACGCTAGTCCGGCACTACAAAATCAAGTAAATCAATCGATAAATAATTTAAAAAAATAGTCAGCGGTCAGCAGTCAGCGGTCAGCGGTCAGCTTATTTTATTCAAAAGTATCCTATCGTGGCACAGGCTTCCAGCCTGTGAAGCATAAGGTGGCACAGGCTTCCAGCCTGTGAAGCATAAGCTGATAGCTTACGGTAAAATCTCTAATAAAAATTGCTATTAACCAGTTTCAACTAACTAAGATGCGCATCGCTCAACGAACTAGACCTAGACGACAATTAGATGTAATTATCAAAGGGTCATCCCATAACCATTGGCGTGACCCTTATCATATAATGTTGACCGTTAATTGGCCAATATTTTTCGGACTAATTGCGGTTTGTTATTTAACCATCAACATCGTCTTTGCCCTATTGTACCTAGCTGGAGGAAATTGTATTGAAAATGCCCGTCCAGGTGCTTTTTTAGATGTCTTTTTCTTTAGTGTTCAGACCATGGCATCCATTGGTTATGGTGCCATGTATCCCGTCACCTCTTATGCTAATATCATCGTTACCATAGAAGCTCTAGTGGGTTTGATGGCCCTAGCCATGGCAACGGGACTAATGTTTGCCCGCTTCTCTCGCCCTACTGCCAGAGTCATCTTCAGTCGTAGGGCAGTGATTGCGCCCCATAATGGTGTAACTACCCTCATGTTCCGCGCTGCCAATGAACGGGAGAATCGGATTCTCGAAGCTCAGCTCAGGGTAAGTTTGCTGCGCAATGAAGTAACTTTGGAAGGGGAATCCATGCGTCGATTCTACGACCTCAAACTGTTGCGTAGCCAAACCCCTAGCTTTGTTCTAACTTGGACAGTGATGCATCCAATTGATGAAAGTAGTCCTTTATATGGGGAAACACCAGAGTCTCTTGCTGACATGGAAGCCACACTTGTTATCACCTTAGTTGGTATTGATGAAACGGTTTCCCAGACTATTCATACTCGTCACTCTTACACTGCATCAGAAATTTTGTGGGATAGGCGTTTTGTAGATATGTTTGATAGGAAATCAGACGGCAGTAGAATTATTGATTATAGCCACTTTCATGATGTGAAGTAATAGCAATTTATAGGGTTTTTCATAGTTATAAGGTAAGCAGTCAGCAGTCAGCAGTCAGCAGTCAGCATACGCTACTTGAGCTGATAGCTGATAGCTGATAGCTGAACGCGCACGCGTGTGCGTAGCACATAAGCTGATAGCTGATAGCTGATAGCTGAACGCGCACGCGTGTGCGTAGCACATAAGCTGATAGCTTACCTTATTTTCTATTACCCAAGTGCTCTTACCGTACACAATAATAAGGATCAAACCAGGAAATAAACGGACTAGATTGAACTGAATCAGCCACTAACTCGACCACTCCGTCCTTATTAATAATCCATCGATTAGCTTCAACAATTCTAGACCGACGTGAGTTAGCTGGATTAGGCAATGAAGCATTATCAGGATTTTTCCTACGGCGAGCGGTGTGGCGAGGTAATGGCCGTAAATCCATCCACAGGGTTTGACCTACAAGAGGTTGAGTGGGGTCTGTGGGTAAGCCACCCCGCCCAATTTGGGTAAATTGATTGCCGAGATTGGTACCGCAACCAGTGGCAACTAGCAGTTTGGGATTAACAAAATTGTCTGGTAGCTCGAATAATCCCGCGCTAGGGTCGGAGGATCGTCCATTAATTTCCACAGTACCGCTAAAGGAAGCTCCCAGTTGGGAAGAAGCAGTAATATCACTTTCTGCAGTTTGTTGTTCCCGAAATTCAGTACCAAAAATGCCTAAAGCATTGATAATTACTCGTCCCCCAAAGCTATTTTCAGCATTGGCAGTGATATCGCTATCTTCTAGGGCAACTAGCAAGTCAGTATCGATAGTAATATTACCGCCAGTGGCATCACCTTCGGCATTAGTAGTGATTTTACTGCGATCGCGTATCAAGATCAGCTCAGAATCCAGGATAATATTGCCCTGATCTCCAGCACGGACTTCCGCGCTTAGGGTAGCGCTCTGGTCTAATAAAATCGAATCAGCAGTAATGTCAAGATTACCAGCCTTAGCATTATCCCCATTACCACGAGCACTGACCGAGATTTCCGCGCGATCGCGAACGGTCAAGTTATTGCTGGTAATGGTCACCGAACCCGCAGGAGAGTTACCCTCTGAGAAGGCAGCAATCTGACTAGAAAACCGACCTTCCTCTGAAATACCAGTGACCTCTATGTCATTAACATTGAGGATGATATCCCCAGCTGCACCATCCCCTAAGCTAGAAGCAATCAGCTGTCCACCATTGAAGATGTGCAACCGTTCAGCATCTATCTCTAATTTACCGCCATTGCCAGTGGCTCCTGGACGCACGGAAACGAACACACCACTGACCAGGTCAGTAAAACCTTCAAAAGCATCACTGATCTCCACCTCAGTGGCTCGAATGGTAATATTGCCAGCATCCCCAGCACCAACCGCAGAGGCAAAGAGACCTCCCCCTTCTGACACTCGCAAACGCCCAGTTTCAATCAGTATATCGCCCCCCTTCCCAGTAATTGGCGTATTAGTAGAAGGGTCTTGTCCACTGGTGGATAGGTTGCTAGGGATTAGACCTCTTGCATCAGTGCCAATCACATCTACGGACTCGGAGGCGTAGACTGTAATATTTCCGGCATCCGAATGTCCAGATGTAGCAGAAGTAAAGAATGCTCCATCACTAACAACCAAACGCTCGGTTTCAATGGTTATATGGCCGCCAGAGCCTTTGCCCACTGTCGCTGTGGCCAAAGCGCTGGGAAATCTACGATTAGGTGAGCTACCAATGGCTGAGACTTCCTTAGCTGTTACTGTTATACTGCCCCCATCCCCATCCCCCCGATTAATGGTGGTGATCTGAGCACCATTACGCAATTGCAAAACTGGAGTGTCAATAACCACCATCCCTGAATTCCCAGTTGCTCCAGGTCGGCTCTGGCTTCGGATTAACCCATTCGGTCCCAAAAGTGTTGTACCTCCGAGCATCACAGATTCTGTGGCGGTAATGGTAATCTCACCAGCATTACCTGAGCTGAAGGTGTTGCTTCTGAGAATACCCCCGTTCACCTGCAATTGTTTGGTATCAATCACGATTGTGCCCGCATTACCATTACCCTCGGCAATGCTTGAGATTAAGCTTAATGGATTGACTTCCAGCAATGAGCCGACATTGAAGGTAATATTGCCAGCAGCACCTGCATCAAAGCTATCGCTAGAAATTATGCCACCATTGTTAAGTATCAATTTTGGGGTATTGATTCTTAAGCTCCCACCATCCCCTGTACCTCTCGATTCAGAAAATAAGCCGCTTCTGGCTTCCACATTCGGATTAAAGTTAGCCGGATTTAAAGGATTTTCGGGTAAAGAGACTCCCTCAGTACCTTGGTTTTCTAAAGACACTTGCAGGGTGTAAGTGTCCCCCACTTTTGCTGTTGTGCCTTCGATCAATTGATTATTAGTAGCATCAGAGCCATAGGCAGCGACTCCGAGTAAGTAAACCCCTGGAGAGGTAATGGTGGTATCAATATAGGCGTCTGTGGTGAAATCGCCAAAGAATGGTAAACTGCCACCAGCACCATCAGTAACCAAAGAAAAATTATTGACCTCTAATAATTCTCCTGTACCTTGATTAAACAGGAAAATCTTGGTAACTAGGCTACCGTCTTCCTCTGTAAGGCCATTGTCGATGTCGAAAATAGCTCGACTGTTGCTAGTGGTGATACTGAAGGAAAAGTAATCGACTTGATTTTCGGCTGACCCCAATACCGTGGTGCCATTAATAATCTGTTCTGGAGTCCGTTCAATGGAAACATAGGGTATTCCCCCAGGTCCAGATTCCGCCACGTTGGGATTGGGTTGAGTAATAAACTCTAGAGCATTTAAGTCAAAGGTATCTAAGTCCAGGAAAGGATTAGGGATAAAATCCTGACTTTCTCCAGATATAGTCACACTTTCGGTAGCGTTAATAGTTATATCCCCAGCATTACCTAGGTTGGTGGTAGCAGTGACAATCTGTCCGCCAGTTTCCAGGACTAAGGTATTGAGATTGAATGCGATCGCACCGCCATTACTACTACTATTGGTAACTGTACCGATAAATCCCCGATTAGCTAGATTCAGTGACCCTTGGTCATTGTTAATGGTAATATTGCCACCCGGACCACTGGTGTCAACAGCGGAACGAGTCAGAATCCCACTAAATAACCCATCCTCAGTAAAACCGGAGATATTAATCTCACCATTAGCATTAATCTCAATATCTCCTGATGCGCCATTGCCATTGGTAACGGTTTGAATTCTTGACCCACCAGTGATGGTAAGGTCGCTAGTGGTTAGCTCAATCAAACCACCATTGCCTATCGCTCCTGTTAGTAAATCATTAGCAATCAAACTCCTGTCACTGAGATTGGTATTACCATTAGCATTAATACTGATATTGCCAGCTACAGCATCTGGTATCGATGTCGTCTGTGAAGTCAATCCAGCTTGTAACTCACTGGCTGACATGTCGAAGTTAGAACCATTGATGGCAATAGTTCCAGCATTGACTGAGGTGACATCTACCAAGCTACCGTTGGTTAAAGAAACATTAGCTCGTTGGACTCCATCGGGGAAACTAACGGATGTCGCACCATTGAGCGTAACGGTTCCTGGACTGGATAATCCTCCTAATTCCACCCGTCCCCCTGGCACTTGCAGGGTCGCACCGTTGAGATTCACCTCACCCCCAAGTAAGGCCATAGTTTGGCCTGTCTCGATCGCAAAGCGTGAGCGAAGCTCAATGCCTAAAGTAGCTCCAATAACGTTTACTGGGCCTGGATTGCTACCATATTGCAAACCCATGGGAATATTGATGGTTAACAGTGGTGGGGCATTTGGATCAGTAGCGCTAAAGTTGAAACCATTGTCAAATACTGCACTATCAGCAGTGCTAGCGAAAAAGGAGCCTGCCACATCTAAGCTCGCATTGCTTCCAAAGTTAATACCATTGGGATTAAGCAAGAATAAATTAGCGCTACCGTTTACTCCTAAGGTGCCGAGAATTTGAGAGAGGTTGTTGCCAGTGACACGAGTCAAAATATTAGTAATACCATCGGGATTAGCAAAATACACTCGTTGACCATTACCAACATTAAATTCCAGAAAACTGTGGAAGAGATTACTATCTCGTATTGCTCCCCCTTCGATTAAATCTGCTGCGGCATCACGGATAGTCTGATTGGGAGTCACTATTGAATTTTCATTCCCCAAGGTACTATCTGGGGTAATTTGGGCTAGGCTGGAATGCTGGATAAATAAACATAGACTTCCAAATTGGAGCAATCCCATTAAGCCCAATTGCATTAGTGAAATGGGTTCTCTGGGTTGGCTTTGTGTGAGGGAATTAGCTTTGTGGGTAAAGGGGATGCGATCGCTTTCCATGGAATTGTCTGGCCGATTACTCTCAGTCTTAGATTTCCCGGCATTGTTGGTCAGAGCAACACCTGTCTAGCACTGAGAGCTTGCAGCTTCAATTAAACCCTCGGGGTTGCTCAATTGAAGTATTAATGAGCGATCGTATGGATTTTGGAAAAGCCTCCGTTGCTTCAATGCTGTAAAAAAGCGTTGCATCCCCTAATTCCCAGTATTGTGGCAGGGCTGTTTCCTTGCCGCTTCCGTGTTCTATTAATACTACATTCTGAAGTGCGAGATGTTAGTTAAAAGATGATTTTAATGAAAATTTAATAAGATAATTGATAAAAATAGATTTGAATAGGAAAGGCACAGTATGTTGATAATATTCAAATATATTCGATGACACTTTCTTTGACAATTCGTCAAATTGGATCTGCCTGTAAAACGGCGGCACTGATTGGTATAATGGCGCTATCTGCAATCCCGGCTCGCGCTCATGAAACAAGAGTGGTGGGAGCATATAAAGTCACTGTTGGCTTTAGAAACGAACCAGCTTTTGAGGATGTGGTTAATGCGGTTGATGTTATTCTCCGCAATGCTGCTGATGACTCTCCTGTAGACACAGACAAGGAAGACAAAATAGATCTTGATGTCTATGTGCTGTATCTCAAAGAAGATAAGTTTGATGCTCAGGTGATTCGTAAAGCCAAACTCAAGGGTGAACTCCGAAAAGCCTTTGGTACTGACAACCGTTATAATATTTGGTTCAAACCTACCCATGACGGTGCTTACGGTTATCGGGTAAAAGGCACGATTAATGGTCAACAGATTAATGAAAAATTTGTCTGTGGTGGTGGGACAAAAGATTTTCGGGACGGAAGACCTCGCTCTTTCCGGTGCGTGGTTGACCCTCAGACATTCCCTGGAAATCGAAATAGTAACAATAACATAGACAATGCAGGATACAGAGATAATGATCGATTTAATCGCAATTATTGATATATTGGCGTTGCTGAATTAACGAATGAATAGGAGTTGGGTGGGCATCCTGCCTGCCCGAAAACTGTAACAGGCAAGATGCCTGTGTCTTGATGCAATAGCGAGTGGGGGAAACCACGGCAGTCGCTCATGGTTAGAAGTTACCGTAAGACAGTTGAGCCTTGTCTTGATGCAGTCGCTCATGGGGGAAACCCCCAAGACCGCGCAAATCACGCTAATCAATAAGTTTTAC
>NZ_JAAHHS010000375.1 GCF_010692395.1 Moorena sp. SIO3H5 | reverse complement strand
GCTATACCTAAGGTTGTGGGGTTTACCCCCTCAGGTTATCCCATGGGCAAACTTCCGGCATTAGCCCAGCTCCTATGGATCAACAGACAAACTGTTGAACTCTGCTCCAAACTCACCCACGGGGGATTCTAAAGTTGCTCATGGGGAGGGGCTGTGTGCGGAACCTGCGTCCGCACCTTGTAAGCCCCGTGGGAACCTCCGCAGGTCGGAACTGCCTCACGGTCATCTCAAGCACCATTAGCAAGTTCAGGTGACGTGACCTCCCCAAGACCGTAATGGTGCCCTTGACCCGTAATTAAATTCGCCACGGGTCGCACCTGTGCATCCCTAAAATACCCAGTTTTAGGATGACTGGTGTTGGTATCTCGGAGAATACAGGTTTCCTAGACATACAGCCTCTGAAGCACCGGTTACTTGAGGGAGATTGCCGGGAATACCCAGGTTACGCCAATAAGCCAAAACAGCAAATGCGATCGCTTCTTTAAAATCCCGACTTAACCCAACCTGGTTAGTGGTTAATACTGGCACCGAATCTAATCTAATTTGCAGCTGTTGCTTCAAGTATAAATTGCTTGCCCCTCCACCACACAAGAGTACTTCATCTGGCATTTGAGGTAAGAAGTTGCGATAGCTCTCAACAATAGAGGCAACAGTGAGTTCTGTCAGTGTTGCCAGGAAATCAGCAGGAGCAAGGTTATAGGCTTCGCTTTCTACCAAACACTGCTTGAGATAATCTCGACTAAACAACTCTCGTCCGGTAGATTTTGGTGGCGGTATCTTGAAGAACTCTTGAGCAAGCCACTGTTCTACCAGAGCCTCACAGGGAGTGCCACTCGCTGCCCACTCTCCATTGTAATCATAGGTTTTGCTACCGTTGCTAAAATACTCGACAGCCAAATCTAACAGGGCATTCCCCGGACCAGTATCCCAACCATATACCTGTTCCAACCAATTCCCTTCACTAACTGGTAAGTAAGTAACATTACTAATACCACCAATATTTTGGATACATCGGTTATGGGTTGATGACCGGAGCAAACAGGCATCTATCTTAGGAACCAGAGGCGCACCTTCTCCCCCAGCAGCAATGTCAGCCACACGGAAATTGCTGATGGTCTTGATACCGGTAATCTCAGCAATCACCTCTCCCCGTCCTAGTTGAAGGCTATATCCCAGAGTCGTTACAGGTTGTTCGCCTTTGACCCCTAATGGTCGATGGTATACTGTTTGACCATGGGAACCAATTAACTCAGCGGGGGGTAACCCAGTTTGAATGGCCACTGCTGCTTGGGCAAATTGAAATGCGATCGCATCATCCAATGCTGCCAATTCTTCCATGGATAGGGGACTTCCAGCACAGACAGCTAGAATTTTTTCCCTGAGTTCAGTGGGGTAGCCATAGGTAGCACCAGCCAGTAACTCAATCTTTAAATCTAAGTCTGAGCCAGAAATCTCTACTAGTGCAGCATCGATGCCATCTACAGATGTACCGCTCATTAAGCCAATTACACGGGTCATCTTAAAATTGTGTTGGGTTAAAGTAAGCTCAAGATAGCAATATAGGATAAATACTGCAACTTATGGGTAAAGGATGTAACCGATAGCAAAAGAGGGAAAATAAAAACAGGTTTTTTTTTAGCCTTATGTTAGCTACTGACTAGTAATTAATGTTTAGTTAGTCTATTGTTAACTAGATTATTGTTTATTTTTAATAATACCAACCGAAGATGACAAAACTCCTAAGACTTTAAGCACCGGAATCCAAATAATTTGCTAATCACTTTAGCTCAGTTATTTTAAGATTTTGGTATCGTTATATTTTGGCATAAAGTCCAGCAAAAAAACCCTAAGCCCGAAGGAACGGCTCAGGGTGGTAATTAAATTTCATCTACTTCTTTTAACTCCACCATTCCTACCACTGTATCCGGAAATCAAATAATCCTTTTCCTGTTCGCGTCCTACCCGGCACCGAAGCGCTAAGGTGTCTATGGGCTTGTGACTACTCCCACATCAAATCAAAGATTATGATGTGGGCTTCTCAAATTCACAAATGAGACTTGCTGCTCCTGGCCATAGGCCTCCGCTAAGCGAACGATATCCTGTATCGATTTACCACAGCCATTAAGCGGCAGTCCTACCGCCATTAATGCGCGATTGAGAATATTGATACCGCTGTTCCAATCCCGGTCAATCGAAACACCACAACTGGAACAGTTATGAACTCTGTCACTCAGGTCTTTCTCGACTCTTGAGCCACAGTTAAAGCACTCAATACTTGTGCCCCGTGGGTTGACTTTCTCGATTAACAAACCGCGTTTGAGCGCTACTGCTTGTAGGATTTCCAGAAATAACCCCCACGCCGCATCATGAGGTGCGACCCGTGGCGAATTTAATTCGCCAACGGAAAGCGCACCTTTGGTTAAAACTTTATGATTAAGGCTGCCTTAATAAACAGGTTTCATCTCCGGGATCAATTTTACACAGAATCTTTCGGAACAGGGAAGCGAGCTATCAAACTCCTGAGTAACTCAGAACAAGTCATTCCCCTGCGGTCAGCTTCCTGTTTCAGTTGCTTCTTTTCAAAGCTAGTTAACCTAATCATTAAATTTTTATCTTTCATTTTGACTTGACATCTGTAAAGACGGATAATATCCTAATAATAGGTCGAAAAACAAGAGGTTACAATAATGAGATCAGCGTATCAGTATCGGTTAAGACTGACCAATTCACAAGAATCGGAAATAGAAAGATGGCTTGATATGCTGCGGCACCAATACAACTATCTATTGGCTGATAGGTTTAACTGGTACGAACAAAATCGCTGTTCTATTAACTCTTGCCCTCTTGTTTGCTATCTACCAGATTTAAGGAATAATCCAGACTATTTCTCTCAAAAAAAGACTCTCCCTCAGCTAAAGAAAGACAGACCCTGGTACAGTGTAGTTCAATCACAAGTCCTCCAAGACTGTGTCAAAAGAGTCGATCTAGCTTTTAAACGGTTTCTAAAAGGGGACAGCAATGGAAAAAAGAGCGGAAAGCCTCGCTTTAAAGGAAAAAATAGGTATAAGTCATTCACTTTCCCCTCTCTGTCTAAGAACCCAATAAATGGCAATATTTTAACTCTTCCAAAATTTGGAAAGGTTAAGATGATCTATCATCGGCCAATCCCAGAAGGGTTCAAAATAAAGACGGCTACTATAACTCGAAAGGCTGATGGCTATTACGTCACGCTGTCAATTCAAGATGATACCGTACCGGAATTTATTCCAGTAGACAGTGCGACCAATCCCGTCGGAATAGACATGGGTCTTAAGTCGTTTCTAGTAAAGTCCGATGGCTCAGAGGTGTCAATCCCTCAATACTACAGAAAGGCTCAGAAACGATTAAAAAAGATCCAAAAAGCTGTCAGCAGATCAAAGAAAGGTAGCAACAATAGAAAAAAGGCGGTCAGTAAACTAGGTAAAGCTCATAAAAAGGTAGCTGACACCAGAAAAGACTTTCATTTTAAAACAGCGAAGGAGTTACTAGATGTCCACGATTTAGTTGCTCATGAGAAGTTAAACATTAAAGGACTAGCTAGGACTAAACTAGCCAAGTCTATATTAGACGCTGGTTGGGGACAATTTCTGTCTATATTGTCAGTCAAAGCCGTTCGCGTAGCGTGGCCTACGGCCTTAAATGCTGGACTAATAACGAAGGCAGTGAACCCCCGAAACACTAGTCAAAACTGCTCCAATTGTGGCAAAAAAGTACCCAAAAAACTAAAAGACCGCACTCATTCTTGTCCTCATTGTGGTTATGTAGCTGACAGAGATGTAAATGCGGCAATTAATATATTAAATTTGGCGGTGGGGCATCCCGTCAGCAGTAAAGCTTACCGAGCAACCGAACCGTTGGGTGGTGTTGGTAAGAAGCCTACACTGAACCTGTAAGGTCAGTGTGGGAGTATGTCACGGTAAGAGGATTTTTATTGAACTACGAAGGCACAAACTACCCGAAAAAGTCTAGGGCGTGTTTAGAGGATTGGTAGCGATCGCTTTCGTTGGTGTTGGGGTAAAACATTTCGATGATGATACCTATAACTGTGTCTTTGGCAGGATTGCTGGGAATATTATGAGTGTAACCGCTAATTTTAAGTCAACTACAATACTCCTTCAGCACCAAAGATGAAAAGTTTCCCGTTTCAAGTAGTAGTATCCTTAGCTACTTTTATCACGACAAGTATGGCTAGTGCTAATGCTCAAAGTGTCGTTGCTCAGATGGATTTTGACCGCCGTAACACCTCGACAGAGAAAGTTGCTGCACAAGGGAGAATGATCAATGAGTTGTGGCAACAAGCCAGTCAGTTACGAGGAATTGGTAAGTATAGTGAAGAGATAACGATACTAGAGCAGATTGTAAAACTTCAGCCAGACTCTTTTTTAGCTTGGTATTGGCGAGGGGATACCTTGAGTAGTTTAGGCCAGTACGAAGCCGCGATCGCTTCCTATGATCAAGCGATTAAAATTAAGCCCAATTACCTTTTAGCGTGGTTTGAGAAAGGCAAGGCAAACCATAAACTAAAACGATACAATGCGGTGATTACGGCCTGGAAGCAAGCACTTTCAATTCAAGCCACATCAGAATTTGAACAGCAGTTGGTACAGACAATTATTCCCCAAAAAATTGCCAGTGTGCTGCTTTATGATTTGAAACAGTATTCTGAGGCGATCGCATTCTACAACCAAGTACTGGAAGTAGATGCCAAAGCTGCTCCAATTTGGATTGACCGAGGCACAGCTTTTTATCAACTCGGTCGATATGAAAAAGCAATCACGGATTGTGACAAGGCGATTCAGCTTGATGCTCGAAACTCTCTGGCTTGGAAACAGCGAGGATTTGCCCTCTATCGCATCGGTCGCTACGAACATGCGATCGCTTCCTTTAAAAAAGCAGCAAAATACGAGCCTGACGATGTGGAAGTCGCTGGATTACTGACAGTGTTACAAACTTCAGGAGAATCTCAAGGGCAGTTACAAACTTCACAGCAGAGACTGGTTGCGGTTCGCACTGAGATCAGTACGGCTGAAGAAAAACTCCTTCTTCTTCGTAGTAAAACTCAGACAGCAACAGCACAGCTTGAATCTTCTCAAGTCCAAGTGCGTCAATCTCAGCAGCAGTTAGTTGCTCTTAGAGGCGACATTCAAAGCGCACAATCACAACTAGAATCTTCTCAAGTAAAAGTGCGTCAATCTCAGCAGCAGTTAGTCGCTGTGCGAGGCGAAATTCAAAGCGCACAATCACAACTAGAATCTTCTCAAGTAAAAGTGCGTCAATCTCAGCAGCAGTTAGTCGCTCTCACAGGCGAAATTAAAAGCGCACAGTCACAACTAGAATCTTCTCAAGTAAAAGTACGTCAATCTCAGCAGCAGTTAGTTGCTCTCACAGGCGAAATTAAAACTACCCAAGAACGGCTTAAATCTTTCAAGGCAGAACAAAAAAGCTTTGAAAAGAAACTAGTAGCTGTGCGAGGGGAAATTAAAACTTCCCAAGAACGGCTAGAAGCCTCTCGCCGTGAACAAAAAAGCTTTGAACAGAAACTAGTGGCTGTGCGAGGGGAAATCAAAACCTCTCAAGAACGGTTAGAAGCTTCTCGCCGTGAACAACGAAGCTTTGAACAGAAACTAGTGGCTGTGCGAGGGGAAATCAAAACCTCTCAAGAACGGTTAGAAGCTTCTCGCCGTGAACAACAAAGCTTTGAACAGAAACTAGTGGCTATGCGAGGGGAAATCAAAACCTCTCAAGAACGGCTAGAAGCCTCTCGCCGTGAACAACGAAGCTTTGAACAGAAACTAGTGGCTGTACGAAAGGAAATTAAAACTTCCCAAGAACGGCGAGAAGCTTCTCGCCGTGAACAACGAAGCTTTGAACAGAAACTAGTGGCTGTGCGAGGGGAAATCAAAACTTCCCAAGAACGGCTAGAAGCTTCTCGCCGTGAACAACGAAGCTTTGAACAAAAACTAGTGGCTGTGCGAGGGGAAATCAAAACTTCCCAAGAACAGCGAGACACTTTCCGCACTGAAGTAAAGACATCACAAGAGCGTTTAGTTGCTATTCGAGGAGAAATACGCAGTTTGGAAGAGAAAATAAATGTATCTCAGGGAAAATTACGTCAATTAAATGATAAAAAGCAAGTTGCAGCGGAGAATCTACGTGTTGCAGAAATTCAGTACTGTGGTTTACAAGAAAAGCTGAGTGAATTGGAGGTAGCAATAAGCCGAATCAGGGGGACACAACAGGCATCCTACGAAGTCAAACGTTGCCCTCTTGCCAATCAAAGATAGACACGGTTGCGATTATATCAAGTGGGATTTTTTGTCAGATTACGTCCCCTTTCTAATTTGAAATAAAAACAACTATGCGTAAGCATTCAGCTATCAGCTTAAAGCTTATGCTAGCACCTCAAGTAGCCTGCGTGGCACAGGCTAGAAGCCTGTGAAGTAGCGCATTAGCTGACGGCTGAATCCTTACCAATATCAATACTATCAATATCGCTCTAATAAAAGCTCGACTTCTTCTTCTAACTCAAAATCTTTCATTGCCTCCCACTCGGCTTTCTTTACCGCTAGATACGCTTGAGCCAATTCTACTCCTAAGGCATCCAACAGTATTTGATCAGCACTTAAGTTACCAATCGCTTCCCCTAAAGTAGTTGGCAATAACTCAATACCTCTCTGGCTACGTTCTAATTCTGTCAAATGTCCTGGATCTACTGCTACAGATTCTCCCAATTCCAAACTGTTACGAATTCCATCCAAGCCAGCCGCAATTACTGCTCCCAAGGCTAGATAAGGATTAGAAGAAGCATCAACAGTTTTCAGTTCAAAATTGGTTGGACTGTTACCATCTGGGTTACTCGGTACCCTGACCGCAGCCTCTCGGTTATCGATTCCCCAACAACGGAACGCGCCACTCCAGCAATGAGGGCGAATCCGTCGATAGGAATTAGTACTGGGTGTAGTTACTGCCATTAAAGCAGGTAAATGGTGTAAAATTCCAGCAATAAACTGACAGGCAACTTGGGAAAGTCCCCCATCCCCTTCTGGATTGAGTAACAGGTTTTTCCCATCCCGCCATAGGCTGAGGTGGAGGTGACAACCATTACCCGCTTGGTCAGCTAGGATTTTGGGCAGAAATGAGGCAACTAGGTGATGTTGAAATGCGATCGCTTTTACTGTCTCCCGGAAGGCTATTTGTTGATCTGCCGCTGGTAGGGCTTGGGTGTATAGTATAGAAATTTCCTGTTGACCAGGACCAGATTCTGGGTAATACTGCTCTACAGGCATCCCTTGCTCTACCAAGGCTTCAGCAATATGGTCAATCACCTGCTGATGTTGATCCATTGCCAGCGTCGAGGCAAATACGCTATTGTCTACCGGTAGAATCCCCTCAGGAGTTGGCTGCAGCAGGTAAAACTC
>NZ_JAAHHS010000374.1 GCF_010692395.1 Moorena sp. SIO3H5 | reverse complement strand
CACTCGACCTAGCCCGAAGGGCTACGCTACGCGATCGCATCCTTAGCTGGTGTGCATTTAAATTGGTTAATACCTGTTCCCTGTTCCCTGTTCCCTATTCCCTTTGAACAATTTAGGTATCCCAATCTAAATACTGAACAGCTTACAAGATCCGTTTACTCTTTCAACCAATCAAATATCTCACCCACCTTAAGCTGCACTGCTTGGGCAAACTCTGGCACGGGCAACACCACCTCTAAGTTCTCAAACAGTTGCACGGATTTATCGGCACTATAAATAAATATCAAGGACTCTTCCGGATCCAATAACCACCCCATGTTAGTACCGTTGTCGAGACAATGGAGAATGTTGCGAATCACTTTGGTTTGGCTCTGCTTGGGGGATAAGATCTCGATGGTCCAATCTGGATGTAGATTGAACGAATTGGCCACTTGGCCATCATGATCACGAGGAATCCGTTCTGTACGAAAGACGGCAACGTCTGGGACAATTGATCGCCCACCAAAGGTACACCGCAGTTCGGGGAATGCCTGGGCAGTTCGCTCTGGCTTTAAGGCCAGTGTTAAAGCAAAACTCAATTCCCGTTGAAGGATGCTGTGCTTTCCTTGAGGCATAGGTTTTTGTTGAATTTGTCCATTGACATATTCACTAGCAGGTTTGGTTTCAGGACGTTCTAAAAATTCCGCAAGGGTCAACGTTTGTCTAATTTGATTAACAGCAACCATTGATGACCTCCTTTTAAGAATTTATTCGCTAAAATTAAGCAATACACTGCGATGGCAAACCATTACGATAAAACTGCGATAAATTTCTTAGGCGCAATTGATCTCGCTGCTGCTGTTGTTTGGCTTAACTGACGACACGCCCTAGGTTTTAACTACAGCCAAAGTTCTAGTCACCATTGGCAACTTCATGATTCTGGAGTCCAGACAGTTTTATCTCCTTGCCCCCAAAAGCCATCATATTTGGTAACACAAACATCACCTAAAACCTTAGTCTGACAGGCTAAGCGGCGATTTGCTGTCGGAGAATGGGGCGGAAGCGATCGCCTAGCTTTATCTTTCCAATTTGCCTCAGATACTTCCCCGTCTATCTCAACCGCACAGGTACCACAGCTGCCTAATCCTCTACAGTTAATTAGTTTAGCGTTGCCGTTGTATAGGGCAACCCCATGGTCTAGTAACACCTTGCGCAGATTACTGGCCTGGTCACATTCAAAGCTTTTTCCTTGTGCTGTTACTTTAGACATTATTAAAGATTACTCCTTATCTGTAGCTTATTTTTTAATACAATTGGATGCAGCTATGTTTAGTGTTGTGAACAGAGCCAATCTGGCAATACACCAAGGTGGTCTTATTGTTTGATGGTTCTAGATAAGCTGCGTTTATAAATATCTAGATTTTAGATAGTTTGGTCTAGTCCTCTGTCAGCCATGCAAAGCGCGAGTGGGGGAAACCCCCGCAGGTCGGCGCTGCATCAATTGATACCCTTGATCTATCAAGGCTTAAGAGATGGGTAACCTTCCTACACTGCTAAGCGCGGGTAAATGTCGGAAGGTTATCTGCGTGCCTTGCCCTTGACAGAGCTTTAGGCCATCAAAGCTTACCCTTAACTATAATTTACATTTCTTTACGATAAACTCAACTATTCTACCTGCCCATGATTTCAACAGCTTCTCACCCCATCTGGATTTACGATACAACGCTGCGGGATGGTGCCCAGCGTGAAGGAATCTCATTGTCTCTAGAAGATAAGTTACGCATTGCTCGGCAACTGGATGAGTTGGGTATTCCCTTCATTGAAGGAGGATGGCCAGGGGCAAATCCGAAAGATGTGCAATTTTTCTGGAAGCTCAAAGAAGAACCTCTCAAACAAGCAGAAGTAGTAGCCTTTTGCTCAACTCGACGCCCAAACATGACCGCTGCAGAAGATCGGATGCTGCAAGCTATTTTAGCTGCAGGAACGCGCTGGGTGACTATTTTTGGTAAATCCTGGGATCTTCATGTCACCGAAGGGCTGAAAACTAGCCTAGAGGAAAACCTAGCCATGATTCGGAGTACTATAGAATACCTCCGTAGTCAAGGGCGTCGGGTGATTTATGATGCAGAACACTGGTTTGATGGCTATAAAGCCAATCGAGACTATGCCCTCAAAACCCTGAAAGCTGCGAGAGATGCGGGTGCAGAATGGCTAGTACTGTGTGACACCAATGGTGGTACCCTACCCGATCAAGTTAGTCAAATTGTTAGAGATGTAGCTAAAGAGTTGAACGTTGGAAGGTTTAATGTTGAAAATGAGTTGAACGTTCCTATGTTAGGAATCCATACCCATAATGATTCCGATACAGCGGTTGCTAATGCCTTAGCTGCTGTATCTGAGGGAGCGTGTATGGTTCAGGGAACGATTAATGGTTATGGTGAACGTTGTGGTAATGCCAATCTCTGTTCTGTGATTCCTAACTTACAGTTGAAGCTTGGTTATTCCTGTATTCAGGATAATCAGCTAGCCAGACTTACCCAAGCTAGTCGTTTAATTAGCGAGATTGTCAATCTTGCTCCCAATGACCATGCTGCCTTTGTGGGTCGTTCAGCCTTTGCTCACAAAGGTGGCATCCATGTGTCAGCGGTGGCAAAGAATCCTCTGACCTATGAACATATTCAGCCAGAACAGATTGGTAACCAGCGTCGGATCGTAATTTCTGACCAGTCAGGATTGAGCAATGTATTAGCAAAAGCCCGTAGTTTCGGTCATGACCTGGATAAAAAAGACCCCGCCTGTCGCCAAATCCTGGAACGCCTCAAAGATCTCGAAAATGAAGGGTATCAATTTGAAGCAGCGGAAGCCAGTTTTGATTTGTTAATGCGGGATGCTTTGGGATATCGACAACATCCCTTTGAACTCAAAGGCTGTCAGATACATAGCGATATGCTACAAGGGGTCAGTAAACCCTACAGTAATTCTGTGGCAACCATTAAAGTATCTGTTAACAACCAGGATATTTTGGAAGTAGCAGAAGGCAATGGACCAGTTTCAGCCCTTGATGCAGCCTTGCGCAAAGCCTTAGTGAACTTTTACCCAGAGATTGCTGATTTTCATCTAACCGACTACAAAGTGCGGATTCTGGATGGTGCTGCTGGCACATCGGCTAAGACACGGGTGTTAGTGGAATCGAGCAATGGAGAACAGCGCTGGACAACTGTGGGGGTTTCCAGTAATATTCTCGAAGCGTCCTATGAAGCTGTGGTGGAAGGCATTGAGTATGGTTTGCTGTTGGAATCTTCAGCAAAGACACCATTGAGGCATTCCCCAGCCCTGAAAGAGCGGTAATTAGAGCACTAATTAGTAATTAATATTTGCTATTTGCGCACTAACGTGCTACCCAAAGTAGACTATCTAGCTTAGCCTTGGTGAGAACCTCTTGGGGAGGTAACTTATGATAAGGCCCTTCCCAGTTAAGGGGTTGGTAGATGTATAAGATCGAGGCATTTTCCTCAAACCTACAAATCACTTTCCCCGTGGACCCTTCCTCACCTGGAAAGCAGTCTAGTTTCTCTTGTCCAGGAGTGGCTGAGTAGGCTATTCCTACCTTCACATCCTTTGGACCAGGGATGCGATCGCTTAGTATTGCCATCCTGCCGATTTTTTGCTGGGAGATGTCGGCATCTATTTCCACTACCGGGCTATCTTGCCAGTAGGCTTTGAAAATATCGTAAGTTTCCCCTTCAGCAGAGGTGGTTTCTTTTTTAACGGTATAACTGGGCAAAGCACTCTTGATGGTATCAGCATCAAAGTTGCTGGTTTTGTTGAGTGTACCCAAACCTTCTGGTGTCAGCCTGAGATTAGACTTAGTTTCAGGGGGGGAAGGTTCCTTGGTGCAAGCGCCCAGGATAGTTGTGAGTAGGACGATGCTGGTTAGGGTAAACAGTGTTTTTCTATACAATCTTTTTAAAGAGTTTATCTTAACTACTAATTACATTAGCAAGAAGGTTAAACTTAAACAATAATACTTGTTCTACTTAGCCCAAGACACTACTATCGCACTTTGACCCCAGCAACGGTTTTTGAGCGCACCCGTTGTCCAGGCACAAGGCGATGGGTTCCGCCGACGATGACTTGATCCCCTGGTTGGAGGGTACCGCGAACCAGAATGCGGTTACTCTGTGTCTGCAAAATTTCCACCTCTCGCCGTTCGACACTGAAGACGTGAGCTGCACCAGAAAGATCCGATTCAGCCAATTCCCCCAAGACGTAGCAAGACCACAAACCACGTACTCCTTGCACTAGAGCAGTGGTGGGCAGCCAGTAACCAGCAGTAGGAATAGTTTCGGCTAATCTCCACCTCGCTACCTGTCCAGGGGACACTTCCCTGACTGCCAAGGCATCCAGGGTCAGGACAACGGTTAAGGTACGGGTGCTAGAGTCTAGTTCGGGCAGAATTGAGGAAACTCGGGCTCGATAAGTCTTCTGTCCTATTTGCAATGATTGTTCGCTGTTGAGTTGGAGTTGGTCAGCAGCGGTTACGGGCACACCAATCCGGGCTTCAATTGCGCCATCTTCCACGAGGCGCAGGATGGGCTGACCGGCAGAGACTACAGTTCCTTCGTCCAAAAGGCGGGCAGAGATGGTTCCCGAAAAAGGGGCTTTCAGGATGCTGTTTTCCAGTTTAATTTCGAGACTGGCTAGTCTGGCATTCAGTTGTTGGATTGATGCTTGTTGGGCTTCAATGCGTTCGGGGCGTGTTCCAGCGAGTAACTCATCGACCTGGCTTTTGGCTTCCTCAAGGCGAGCTTGAACGACACTGGTTTGACTAGCTGCCTCATCGAGTTGCTCACGGGAAATTGCCCCTTCCCGATACAGAGCTTCCCGCCGGGAGCGTTTCTTACGAGCGAGTTCGAGTTGGGAACTCAAATCCCTGACTGAAGCTCTTGCTGCCGCAATGGTTTCGGAACGCGGTCCAGCAAACAGTTCCTTGAGCTGGGCTCGCTGTTGCGCAAGAGTCGCCAGTAATTCCCGCTGTTGGGCTTTGAGATTTCTGGTATCTAGGTAAGCCAGGGGCGTACTAGCTTTAACCCAGTCTCCTTCATCCACTGTGAGGCGGACTAATTTACCAGAACGCTCAAAACCCAATTCACTACTGCGACGGGTGACTAGGGAACCAGTGTAGGAGCGCAACAGTTGGTATGAATCTACGGCCTTGACGCTGATTGTCTCAACCGGGAGGATATTGCCGGAAAAGGAATCTTGGGGCTTGGATTCCTGATTGGCTTGGCTACCATTAAGCTTGGATAAATTTAAGCGCCAGTTAGATCCAGGGGGACTCAGCAGAAAAATACAGAACCCAGAAAGTAATAAGATAGTCCCACTCTGCCATAAGCCGAAATTATTTAGTGTTTGGGGTTTTTCCCTTTCGTGAGCAGTTAACGAAGGCAAGATTTGCTCTTGCTCAACAGCAGGAGAGGATTGATCCAATCTGTCTGTCTGTTCTCGAGTCAGACTAGTTTGATGGCCAGCTGAGTTATTATTCATAGTCATGACCCCCTACAGTAAGCCCGCTATTGGAATTGAAATGCTCTATTGACACAGCTCGATATTGTCTGTCCCTAACTCTCGGACTACGACCGAAAAGCAGCAAGTAAGCACAAGGCACGAACAACAGAGCTAGGAGAGTAGCACCACCTACGCCACCAGCGATACAGATAGCTAGAGGGGGCCAAAACTGACCACCATCAAGCAACAGGGGTACGAAACCAGCTACTGTAGTGATGGTGGTGGTGAGGACATGGCGAGTGGAAAGAACAATTACCTCTACCATGGCTTTTCGGTCGCCTTGACGAGCCATTGAGTCAGACCGGAGGGCAGCTAGGACAACGATAGAGTCGTTAATCGCCACACCCACTAGGCCAACGGTGCCGAGGATAGCCATGAAACCCAAGGGATAGTCAAAGATCCACAACGAAGCAAGTCCGAGACCAATGGAACCAATACCCACTAGAGCAATGATCCCGGCAGACCGGAAGGAACCAAAAGACAGGACTAGGGTGGCAACCATTAATACGAGCAGCACACCGACGGTGGACAGCAGGTTGCCTACAGCTTCATTGCGTTCGGCGGATTCTCCTCCCCACTCCAGAGAATAGCCTGGGGGCAGTTGGAAGTTACTGGTTTCTAAGCGCTGTTTAAAGTCAGCTAAAACGGTTGAGGGTAGGACTCCTGCTGTGATGAAGCCTTGGACTGTATTAACCCGTTGGCCATTGCGTCGGGTAATGGTGGCTACTTCGGGAACCAGTTCAATTTGACCGAGGGCGGAGAGGGGAACGGTCGGGGGATTTTGATTCGATGGGATGGTGGTTGGCAGCAAGTCAAGGGTGGCAATTTGGTCGAGGTTACCGCGATCGCGTTTGCCCAGGCGGACTCGCACTGGGAGTTCTTCGGTGCCTTCTAGGATCGAGCCACCGAGTGTTCCTTCCAGGTTACCGTTGAGTTGTTGGGCAATCTGAGTGTTGTCGAGTCCTGAGAGCCGGGCTTGTTCTTCATCTAAGGATAGGGCGAGTTTGGGTAGAGCTTCCCCTAAACTGGTGCGGGTGTGGGTGATGTTGGCTACTTTAACCAGTTCTTCCCGGATTTGGTTTCCTAATTGTTTTAGGATATTTAGGTTAGGACCTATAATACGTAATTCAATGGGGGCAAATGGTGGTCCTTGTTCCAGTTGTTTGACTAAGACTCGGGCTTCTGGAATAACAAGATCTAGTTCTTTTTGTAGGTTTCGAATCAACTGGCGGCTCTTGGTGGGTGAGGTCAGTTGAACCATAGCAGCAGCATAATTAGGAATTCCACCCTTGCTGCCTCGACTGGTTATATTGTAGTAGAATGCAGGGGCGTATGTTCCTAAAAACCAATGAACGTTAAGCACTTCCGGGTGCTTCAAAATCACCTCAGTTGCTCCTTCAACAACAGATTTGGTTTGTTCTATGGATGCGGAATAGGAGAGTTCCAACTCGATGTGGAATTGATCTCGATCTGCTGGAGGGAAGAACTGCTCTTGGAGAGTTCCAGCCATCAGAAAGCCTGTGATTGGTAAAATCAGAGCTAGCACCACTCCCACTACAGGCCGTGCCAAGATAGAAGACAGGGTATGACGATAAACTTTAGTTAACCTGGGTATAGAAAAGCCTGTATTCCACCAGCCCTGGAAGGTTAATTGATTGTTTTTCGTTCCTCGTTCATAATTTAGCACCTGCATCCTGCCATTGAGAGCTGGGATGACTGTTAACGATAACAATAGGGAACTCAGCAAAGCAAGGATCACACTCAAAGAAATTGTCCCTACAAATTCCCCTGTATCCCCAGGAAGAAGAGCAATGGGTAGAAAGGTCAACACTGTGGTCAGGGTGGATGCTAATAGGGGTATGGCTAAGGAATTAGCAGTTTTGGCTATTGCCTTTCGGCGTGGGATACCCTG
>NZ_JAAHHS010000373.1 GCF_010692395.1 Moorena sp. SIO3H5 | reverse complement strand
GCTAAGAAATTCGGGATTACGGTTTACATGATCGCGGTTATTACTGAAAATGGTTCTTCAGTACCTACTATGCGCTCATTTTAAGTAAAAAAAATCATAAAGCTTACTATACAAGCGTGATTTGCGCGGTCTTGGGGGTTTCCCCCGGAGACCAAACCTTAGACAGTTGAGCCTTTATGGTTGGTCGGCTATGCACAAAAGGGGTAAAACTTATTGATTAAGGCTCAACTGTCTTACGGTAAATTCAAACCATGAGCGACTGCATCAAGACAGGGTTCTGAGGCTATTTTTTTAACAAAAATAAATACTTCCTCTTTCCACTGCTCCCTGCTCCCTGCTCCCTACTCCCTTCGCTAAACTGTTAATTTAGCATAACAAGTACGAAAGATCCAAACAATTTTCATCTGGAATCACCAGTTTCGTTCAATGGTTATATCTTCAGAAGATAGGTAAGAAAACTCAATTCCCATTAAATCCAAAATTTTTAGAAAAACTTCAGGTTCTATTTGCATTATTTCTGCTGCTTTCTGTAAACTAATTAGTCTAGAAACTAAAGCCCCTATGACAAAGATAAAATTTTCTTTTTGCCCCATCTCCTGAAACAACTGTACTTCAGAAGCAATAGTTTTGAACATTTCTTTGTTACTCATGTTTTTTAATCCAAAAAACTAATCAAATAAACTGTTGTACAGTTCTACTTTATATAACGTTTCTAGTAGCTATGAGGTACACATTATTTTTTCCGACTTCCGACTTCCGACTTCTGACTTCCGACTTCCCTGCTCCCTGCTCCCTGCTCCCTAAAACCCAGAAATTTTTACCTCATAACTGCGATAAACGCTATAAAATGCATTTTAGCTTACCCATCTTATTGACATCAACTCAGTGCGCCCAACGCTTCCAGTGCTGACTTCTGTGCTAGGGTCAAACCAGTAACCCCTGTGATGTTCATACCTTGGTAAGGTCGATCAGGAATCAGGGTTTTAATACACTGACCTGTGTGAGTATCCCAAACTTTAATAGTCCCATCATTACTGCCACAAGTAAGCCAATAACTGCTCACCTGTTCTTGATCAGATCTACCCTGGTGATCTTGATGTTTTACAGGACTAAACCCAATCGATGACCGTACTGAATTTCTGTGACCGTGTAAGGTTCTCAGATCGTCACCCGTACTTGCGTGCCAAAGCCTTACGGTTTGATCTAAGCTACCACTGGCAATCAACTCACCATCAGGACTAAAGGCGACAGACCAGACACCTTTACTATGGCCCCGTAAAATCCTGAGACATTCCCCAGTCCTAACATCCCAAATCCGAACAGTTTGGTCTCCACTGCTGCTAACTAGGGTTTGGCCATCAGGACTAAAGGCTACCGACTGTACCCGACTAGTGTGACCCTGTAAAACCTTGAGACATTCACTACTCCTGACATCCCATAAGCGTATGGTTTCGTCTTCACTACCACTGGCTAGGGTTTGACCGTCTCGACTGAAGGTAACAGACCAAATCCAACTGGTGTGACCTCGTAATATCTTAAAACATTCACCAGTATTGACCTCCCATAAGCGGATGGTTTTGTCATCACCACTACTGGCAAGAGTCTCACCAAGAGGACTAAAGCTAACGGATTGCACCCAATAGGAGTGACCACACAATACTTTCAGGCATTGACCTGTACTTACTGACCACAAGTGTATGGTTTGGTCAGCGCTGCTGCTAGCGAGAATTTCACCATTGGGATGAAATGCCACAGAAGTCACCCAACCGGTGTGTCCCTCTAGTCTCTTTAAACAGTTATCATTACTGACATCCCACAACCTGACCATGTTGTCAGTACTGGCACTGGCTAATTGTTGACCATTGGGACTGAATACTGCTGAAAATACAGAATTAGTATATCCTTGTAAAATTTTAAGACATCTACCTGTGTTGCTATTCCATAGACGTACGGTTTGGTCACTGCTGCCACTAGCTACGGTGCGACCATCCCGATTAAATGCTACTGAAAATATAGAATTGGTGTGTCCTTGTAGGTAGTTCAGGCATTCACCACTGCTGACATTCCACAGCCTCACCGTCTGGTCATCACTGCCACTGACTAGGGTTTGCCCATCTGCACTAAACATTACTGAGCGTATTCTGTCGCTATGGTTAGTTAAGATGTTGAGACATTCACCTGTGCATGGGTCCCACAATCTAATGGTAAAGTCAGCACTTGCACTGGCTAACATCGCACCATCGGGACTAAAATTAACTGACCAAATCCGATTAGTATGACCATGACAGATCTGGCGACATTCACCAGTACTAAAATCCCACAGTCTCACTGTCTGGTCATCACTAGCACTGGCTAAGGTTTTACCATCTGCACTAAAGGCCACCGACAGGACTTGACCGGTATGTCCCTGACATACCTGACGGCATTCACCAGTATTTACATCCCAAAGCCTTACTGTTGATTCATCACTACCACTGGCTAGGGTTTTACCATCCCTACTGAATGCTACTGACCAAATAGAACTGGTATGGCCTTCTAAGGTTTTAATACACTGACCTGTGCTGACATTCCATAGTTTAATAGTTTTGTCACTACTGCAACTGGCTAGGGTATTACCATCAGGACTAAAGACAACAGACCAAACCCAACCAGTATGACCTTTGCAAATTAAAATTGGCTTACCATTCTCGACTTGCCATAAACGCAACTGACCTTCCACATCTCCAGTAGCTAAAAGCTTACCATCAGGACTAAACGCTACCCCAAATACTACTCCTAAGGTTTTAGTAAACACTGACTTGGATAAATCGGAGTGAGCGAAATTGACATCTTGTAAATCCACTCCTTGTAGATAAGCTTGCCAAATTGTAACTCTTGAAAAATCATAGCCTTTTAAACAGATTTGCTGTTGACAAAGGAGATTAATAATATTTCCACCAGCGTAGCCAATGGCTAAGGCAGGTTTGCCTCGAAGCGTGTCGAGAATCTGATTTAGATGGGTTTCTAGGTTACCCTTACCTGTTAAAGCAATCTGTAGACGCTCTACAATGGGTTTGATAATGAGACGAATTTGAGTATTTCTAATATAATCTTTGGTCTGAGCTTTGAGGAGAGCATGAGTCCTAAATAGGTAATTTTCCCAGTTGTTATTAGTGGTATTAATGGCGGTTATACCAGCAATAACGTCTTCACAGATTTTCTCAACCAAGCGTTCAGTTACATATTCCATCACCACCGGTTGTAAGGAAAACAAAGACGCTTTTCTTTCCACAAGCGATCGCTGTTCCAAGGATTCCAGGGTTTCGATCAGTTGTTGGGGTGGTACGGGGGGAAATATATCATCTCGTAAGTCAGTAAATGAGGCTTCTTCTCGATTGATGGCGAGCCAAAAAATAACTGTTCGTTCTGGCTCGCTTAATCGAGCAAAATGCTGATCTAAAAGATTTTTTATATTGCCAAATATTATCGCATCTTGATTTAAAAACTCCGCGATATTACCGGCGAATAATTTATGAATTGTTGTCGCTACAATTTTTAGAGCTAAGGGATTACCAGAATAACCATTAATTAACTTATTCCATTCCTTTTCTTTGCCTTCAAAAGACCCGACAATATTAAAAATTTCTTGTCCTTCAGCAGTTGTTAAACCACTTAATTGTAGGGAGCGAACAGGTAGCACTTCTGCTTCTAGCAGTCCAATTTCTTGAGGCTTCTCCCGAGAGGTTAGTACTAAGCAGCTTTGATGGGAGGTTTCGCCCCAGCGTCTCAATAGTTTACCGTATTCTTCATATCCAGCTCGATAATTTCCAGCAGCATTGCTTTGAGCTCCCCCTTGTAAAATTGTTTCCATATTATCGAGAACTAGCAAACAACGGTGGGAGCGTATATCATTCAGCAGTCGGGAAATTTTTTCGTCTGTAGTGTCTGGTAAATCAATGTCTTGCTGATTGGATAGAAATCTCAGCAACTGAGTCAAAATCTCTGATAGGTCAGGAGCATTACGTAGGGAGCGCCAAATAACAAACTCAAACTGGTGTTGGAGTTGTTGGGCAAGCTTGATGGAGAGGGAGGTTTTGCCCATGCCGCCCATCCCTAACAAGGCAACTAGCCGACAGTTTTCTGTCAGAATCCATTGCTGCAACTGGGCTAGTTCTGATTGTCGTCCATAAAAGAAACGAACATCAACGGCTTCTGACCAATCGTGACGGGCTTTTGCGTTCGCGTAGCTTGGCCTTAGGCCAATAGCATCTGTTTCCTCGGTAGAGTCCCCGACTAGGGTTGTGGTTTCCTGTGTAGTTGGCTGTTGGTTCGAGGAGATAGTTTCCTGTTCACTGCGCCACCGTCGTTCGAGGGCTGAGCGAAAGTTCTTTTTACTTACTTTTTCCCCCAAAGCCTCTGAGAGAAGTTTCCACAGCTTCGGACCGATATCATGTTTCAGGTAAGTCGGGGAATAGCCATAGGTTTCAGCAATAGTATCATAACTTTGACGCTTCCAGGACCAAGATGCCTCAATTAAGGCTTGCTGTAAATCCGTGAGATGATTCCCCGATTTGGCAAACACTAAGGCATTGGCGAATTCCAGAGCGTCTTCAAGGTTCATAGATAGCAGTTGTCAATTGGGTGAGGTACAAAATTATCGGTTGCGCGGGAGTAGGGAGTAGGGAGTAGGGAGTAGGGAGCAGGGAACAGCGGATCACCGGAACAGCGGATCACCGGAAAAAATCCTGTGTACCTCATAGCTATGATCAATGCTATAATTTTTTAATTATAGTTTATTGTGCTATAATATCATATTGTTATTTACTAATAGTTAAGGTCGTAGGTTTTAGGTTTTACTGCTCAGAGAGTGAGATAATAGCCGGAAAAGCTTATTTGGTAGAGATTGCAGCAATTTAGGATAAAAAAAATTCGAGTCTGAGAGCACTGATTCATCACCTCAAGGCGACGGCCATTGACTGCCATCCCTGACCAAGGGGCTTCAGTTAAAAAATGGTGTCTTCAGTTAAAAAATGGTGTAATCTGTGGTATGTAAATCAAACGGGCGTAATCAGCCATTTGAGAGAGGTTTTTTCTCTGACTTTCCCCCAATAATCTCCCATATTTCTTTCATCGCTCATACATTGACATGAAGTCTATGGTTTAAAAGGATTAAATCCTATTTAGCTCTGATTTTTGGTTTAAGTCCCGCTAGAGGTTTTTCTTCAGAAATGCGATCACCCTTCAGGATCATTTTCACCCCACCCGCAGGCTCAAGAGCCAAACCGCGACGCTGAGGTTTAACTGGACGACTATCGGCTAATTCTAGTTGATACTGCTTGAGAATGGTGGCCAACACTAATTTCATTTCAAACTCAGCCAATGCAGCACCAATACAGCGACGAGCACCCGCCCCAAACGGTATATATTCATAAGGAGAAAATTGACGCTCCAGGAAGCGTTCTGGCTTAAACTTTTTAGGTTCTGGGTATAACTCTTCACGCTGATGCAGCAAATGAACACAGGGAAAGATAATTGTGCCAGCTTCTAAATATTTTCCCTCCACTTCTACAGATTCTTGTACCAAACGAGGCAATGTCAACACTCCCACTGGATAAATGCGTAATGTTTCTTGCCAAACCGCAGTCAGATAGGGAAGTTGAAACAAACTCATCGGGTCGGGATTCTCTCCCAGAGAATCGATTTCTGCTAAGAGTTTATCTTTAACTTCTGGTAAGTGATGAATCCAATAAAAAGCCCAAGCCAGACCAGTAGCAGTGTTTTCGTAAGCTCCCACTAGCAAAGTGATCAACTCATCTCGTAATTCTTCATCACTCATCCCCTCACCATTTTCGTCACGAGCTGATAATAATAAACTGAGAATATCGGTGCGATCGCTCTCTCCTTGAGCACGGCGATCGCGAATTTCTGCATAAAGCAATTCATCCATTTGTTTTTGGTGACGATTAATCTTTGCCCCTGGACTCCAATCCCCATAATCTTTTGCTAGAAATGGAAAAAAAATTAAGCTGGCACTCAAGGGAGAACTCGTGGCCTTGAGTCTGGCAGATAATAATTCTTGTAATTGGTGATAATGTGGCCGATCATGCAAACCAAACACCGTAGAAAAAATTACCCGCATGGCAATTTTTTGTAAGGTGTCCCGAATTGTGAATGGTTGATTAACAGTCCACTGACTCGTCACATTTTTAGTGATATCGCAAATGAGCTGACCATAAGTGTGCATTCTTTCTCCGTGAAACGGAGGTAACAGTAATTTTCGCCGTGTTTTATGTTCTTCACCATCCAACATGATGACAGAATTACTACCTAATAAAGGTTCAAGAGTTTTATTTAAATTACCAGAGGCAGGAAACTTTTGAGGATTGCTTAAAATTGTTTGTAAACCTTGGGGGTTACTGATAAATACCACTTCCCCAAGATTTACCACAACTGGCGAGATAAAAATATCGCCATATTCTTTAGCTGTGGTTTCCATATAACCGACTGGATCTGAAAGCCACTTAAATACCTGCAAAAGCCAGAAATTTTTGGGTCTGTTAGGTAATGCTATTGTCATCGTTGATTATCTAATCTTTGTGTACTTATTGTTTATTGTAATCATCCTGAGGGGGTGACATGAGCCCTAAAAAGCTTACTATATAAGGTTTTTAGGTGAGCTCAGGTAAGATACAGTCCCAAATTGACCCTCCTTTCATTGTCAGCCATGCAAAGCGCGAGTGGGGGAAACCCCCGCGTGAAGGTAATGGTGCGCTTTCCGCATTAAGAATTAAATTCGCCACGGGTCGCACCTCTGCATCGCTTAATGGCAAGCTCAAACCCTTATAACTACGTCCAAGGTCGCGCCCAAAACCGCATGTATCTTTTTGTAACTGATTGGCTTAAATTATTATCTAGTAAGGATTTCAGCTTGCAAGTCACCCCCCCAGCCTGGATATTAACCGTAATCCGGGCTAATGGCTATGATTCAATAACCGAATTTATAGACAGTTTAGGGCATAATCTGACTTATTTGTTGTCTATTTGTACTTAGTCTGACTCTATCTCCATTTGAATCGACAATGAAACAGCCCTGCCCAGCAACAGAGCCTAACATCATCTCGTCAGTTCATAAATTAAGTCAAAATACTTATTGACAAACACCAGATGCTTCGGTTAATTTTTTGAAGTCCTGGGTTTGTCGAGGAAAATGGATCCTCAGATCCATTTTGGTAGAAGAAAAAGGCTGAAAATTTGTTCGTGTAGTCAGAAGTTTTAGCGTTCACCCCAAACCCTCCGATCCCCATGTAATTAAAGAGGAATTGAAATTATGCCTAGTATAGAGGATGGTACGTTGTGGATTATGGATGAATTGTATGGGATCCAAGAACTCCCACCCGAAGAAGATTATGAAACATTTACGAAGGCTGTTCTGATTTGTGCAAAGGGAGACGGGACAATATCGCCAGAAGAAAGAGCTTGGTTCGCCGAGATCGGG
>NZ_JAAHHS010000372.1 GCF_010692395.1 Moorena sp. SIO3H5 | reverse complement strand
TAATAAAAGAGGTAAGCCTTCGAATAATGCTGAGTTAAGTCTGCTGACGGCACCTCAAGTAGCGTGAGCTAAAAGCTGACGGCACCTCAAGTAGCGTGGCCAAAGGCCTTCGGCTGACGGCTGTTCGCGCAGCGTGCGCGTAGCGCATATGCTTACAGCTATCAGCTTATGTGCTATGGGCACTGACGGGGTGTGGGGTGTGGGGTGATGGGTGACTTCACGCGACACGCGCTATAGCTGAATGCTTACAAAGCAACTATTTTTTTGTTGTAAAACTTTAAAAAAATAATAGACATATCTAAATTTCTATACAGTCATATTTAATTGATTTTATTGCAATTTAATAGGTGTTATTGAGCAGAAAATACGGAGCATCACATAAGCAAAACTTAACAATTAATCTAATCAATATCAATAATTGTAGTTTTTGTTTAAATGCTGTTACTGGATGATTTTAGGTTAAAATAATGGATCAACTAATTTTACTTTTTTTTGCCAATTTTTTTGTTCAAACACCAACGTTCCCTACGGATTTTAATAATTACCAAATTTTTGAAAACGTACAATTTGAAGTTAAAGATTCAGATTTTTTGACGTCTTATTCTGATCAGGTTAAGGATTTTATAATTGATAAGCAGCCAAACGATAAGCCAAAAGAGCAGCTAGACGATCATCTAAATGTATTGGCAATAGAGGTTGCTGAATCTAGGTCACCTGAAGCAGAGTCAGCCAGCTTACCAGCACAAACCCAAAATCAAGAAAATTCAAAAATAACTCCGATCAGTGATGTTATAACTCAAAGTGCCACCAAGTATCCTTGGATTATTAATCCCACTGATAAGTTAACCTTTGATCCCACATCATTTAGACCAAACAAAAACGAAAATTATCTAGAGACAGAGTTAAGATTCGCTGACGACAATCCCATTCTGAATAGATTTACCTTTGCTAATTTTCCTAAAGATAATCAATTCTACTGGGTTCTTGATGGCAATACTGTTGTTATAGAGACTCAAGGATTCCAAGGTGGTCTTCTCTACCAAGGAAAGTCAAGGGATACTCAACTCACCCAAACAGCGACTGTAGAGCAATCCTTGTGGGGGCTACAATTTATCTCAGCTTTGCCCACTAATTTTGAAGAGTTAGTTGGAGACGTTGAGGTTAATGACTTGACAGTAAGGGTAATCTCTGGAGAATTGAGAACTCCACAAGGAATACGGGCTGGTGAAGTAATCATTAATAGTGGAATTGATCCTGACGATCCTAATGTCACTGTTTTGGAAAATAGGGTAATTAATCTTGGCAGTGGCTCAACTTTGAATAGTAGCGGTGGAGGCTCTTTATTCCAATTTTTAGACGCAGATAATGCTCCCCAGATTTTGCAAGGTTATCCAACCACAAATCTACAACCTTTGTTAGATAATGGTAATGTCAAATTGGAAGAAGGGGAAATAATTCCTCAAGAGGCTCTACAAGCAGCGGGAATTACCTGGGGAGACCCTTTGACAGGAGAAGGTCTTAATTTCACGGCTCCTTCCACATCTATCCCTGGGGTTAAGATTGCACAACCAGGGGGAGGTATGACCAATGATTTATTGAATTTATCTGTCAATCCTTTCCTAACTGAAGAGGAAAGAGATTTTCATTATCTAAATTCTTTACATTGGATTCCTCTTGGTCAAAGAGCTACTGAAGTTGACTTGAATCTTGATAGTCAAGACAGTAAGCATTGGTACAGATTTTATATCAGTAAATCTCACAACCGAAGCCTGATTCAGTATGACCCAGTAGATATCAGTGCCAGTTACTCAAGTATTTTTTCCAACCCAGGTATTTCCCTAACCCTATCCTTTGATGGCGACCTGGATTCGAACCAAATTGCCAATGCAACTCTGGGAATGGTACTGGGGATAGTTTTTGAATTTATTGATTTTAACAATATAGACAACAGTATTAAAGACGCTCGGCAAAAATTTGACAATAACGAAGAATTTGCTCGGTTACAGACTAAAGCTACTCCCCAACAGCGACGTCAAATCAATCAAAGACTTAATCAAACCTTAGCTAATACTAATCGCTCTAGTCGCCTCAATCAGGTATCGGGTAGGGTGACGTTTCCTAGTCAAATTACTCCTAACCACTCTAGGATAGTCCAACTGAGAACGGGTAATCATCAGCGAGCTATTGATTTTATTCAAAGAGATATAAGTGATTGGGATCAAGGAGATACGTCTTTTTCTGAACTAAGACTATCTAACCAAGATTTTGGTCCATTGGGTTTTATTGCTGGAGTAGTTCCTTTGAATAATACCGCGATTACTCCCAGTAACCAATCATCAGCGGTAGACGTTATTTTGACTAGTCCTGATGGCAGACAATTTGTGCAACAATTTAGGTCTTTTGATAATACTGTTGTACCAATCAACAGTGGCCGAGCATTTGATATTGCATTTGATCGGATTACACTCACCCAGACTTCTCAACGAAGTATTCGAGACAAAACCTTTGCTGGTTATGTATCTCTACCGACTATAGAAGTATTAGTAGCTGGTACATCGGAAAATTTTAACTATGGTGTCAGCTTAGGAGGTTGGTTTAATCTGGCTCCTAATTCAGCACCAGGGGTTGGAGAAAACAATCCTTCAGATGTTTCCGACGATAATGGATTTACCAAAGAACCGACTGTGGGAGTCTATAGCCACGCTCAGGTAAATTGGATTAATCGACATGTAGCGGTTGACTCAACCAATAAACCAATCGCCATCATCACTCACGTGCCGTTTTTTAGTATTAATTGGAATAGTTCTGCGAATCGATTGAATCCTTTCCAAATCACAGCCGCTTATTCCTTTTCACGTCAGGGAAAAAGCGTAGGGTATTCAGTTACTCCTGCTATTCTCTATACTCCAGAAGGTCTGAATGCTTTTATGCCAGAAAATAGTCAAGGGGAAGTTGTCGGATATGTTACTGGAGACTTAGGAACTGTCGGTGGTTTAAAATCCAACCTTAATCTAGAGATAGGTAGAAAGGTGTTTTATGATGTAGAGCTTTCACAACGAGTGATCGAGAATTTTTCTCTAGGCGCTTTTGTCAGAAATTTCACCACTACCAATGTGGGGCTTGACAGTCGAGTGTCAGGCTTTAACTATGGCGCTATCTTGAGGTACCATTCAGATAATGGTTTATTTATAGACGCTAAACTAGGTACAGGTGACGAGGGATTTGATGCTAGAGTCGAAGCAGGTGCTCAGTTCAAATTTTAATAGTTAGGCATTGAAGATTAGTTAATTGCAACATATTAAGTTTAAGGTTGTTGAAAGTTAAAGGTTAGTTGTTTGAACGTTGAAAGTTGAATCTTGGGTTTTGAATTTTGAATTTTGAATTTTGAATTCCTAATAATGAGTGATACTTTTTAATAAAGCTTATTCAACACTTGGTAGAGTAGAGTTAACTCGCAAGAAATTATCTAATTTTTCATAGGTTCCAGCGTAGGTAATAGTGGAAGTATCATAACCTTTGAGATTGACAGTGTGTTGCTTGAACTTAAGCTCAGACTTTCGGATTTTGGAAAGGTAGCGGTATGTATCCTCCCCTAGGGCAATATCTAAACCAAGTTCCTTGGTGGCAGATTCGAGGCGAAAAGCGGCAATTACAGTATCCCCAACCGCAGTGTATTCTGGGCGATCGCCACTACCAGTAGTGTTACCAACAATAGCATAACCGGTGTTGATTCCAGTACCAATTCGGAGTGGGAAGGGCAGAGGATATTCCTTAGACAGATTGGTAGTCATTTTGTTCAGGTCATTGACCGCTTGCAAAATACTCATGGCTTCTTCATCACTGACCCCTTTAGAGCCATGAAACCAAATCGCCATAATTGCGTCACCGATATATTTATCTACCCAACTACCACACCTTTTCAGAATTTCTCCAGACTCCCGGAACCAGCTGCCAATGGCCACTGAGAGGGTGGTTTCATCCAACTGGTGGGTGAGTACGGTGAAGTTCCGGATATCCACGACCATCACTGAAATCAGACGGCGCACGTGCAATATTGACGTTTGGGTATCTTTATCTATAGGTTCGGGTGGTTCAGTTTGATGAGCCTTGCCTGGGCAATAAAACTCCAATTCTGTCTGACCAAAGGTAAGATGATCGCCATTGCGCAAGGTCACAGGAATGCTGACTCTGCGCCCATTGACAAATGTACCGTTACGGCTTCCTAAATCAATGAGATAGAAATCACCGTTTTCGGTACACTGCAACATCGCATGGTTTCGGGAAATCCAGCGATCTGAAAGTACAAAATTGTTATCATCACTACGACCGACGGTCCAGCAATTGCTACCAACTAATGGCATATAGTGATTGCCAGAGTCAGTAGGCATAAGTAGGTAAGGGGTGGATCGCAAAGTCACCACAGATATAGGAGCAACAACAGGGTTAACTGAGACGTTGATCATTGCATCAATTTTCCAAGATGTCCCCTGATTAGGGAAGGATAGCGCAGCAGTTGGAGAAACAATCGCAGCAACAAGTTACTGACTAGTTACTGCTAATCGAGCTTGAGTTTGCTGCTGTCAAAGACCCAGCAAAACTCATAAGCTGACCCTAGTAGATGCATTCAATGGATGATTCAGTCATTTCGGAATGACAACGCTCAAAACTAACCTAATATAAATATCTAAATATAAATATAAATAAATAAATGACGAAGGCTTCCGAAGAAGCCCACACTGTACCCTAAAGGGTCAGTGTCTGGAGTCATCATGCTAGGTTAGCTGCCAACCAAAAAAGACTATCTACCACGATTGTACTCAACACGGCTCCACTAAAGGTCCACCAATGGGGCTGTTCTTTTGTCAATGACCAAAGACCAACTATTCCTAGCGTAGCAACCAAAACCACTGCCCAGCTAATTCCCCAAGGAGTTTGGACTTGTGCGATCGCATTTTGAAAGATTGGTTTTGCCAGGACTGGCTCTACAACCATCACCTGACGCCAGTAGGGAATTAGATTCGTCAAGTAGAAATAGATGTCGGTCATGGCTGTACCGAATAACGAACCTAAGTAAAACAGATTTCCTACCTTTCCCCAACCCCGCCACAATCCCCACAGAGCAAATGGTAGACCAATTGCCTCTATGGGTAAATGCAATAGAGGTTCAGTGCGCAACCAACCCCAATATAGTGAACCCGCCAGCCAACTCCAGCTAAATCCCAACAGCAAGTCACCCCAGATTTGGGTTGATGGACGTTGGAGCAGTTTTACACCCAGCCACACCCAAGCCAGGGTGATGGCTAAACTCAACAGTGGGAAAAGCCGCACTAGGGGAGCTTGGAAGAATACTGGTACAGAAACCAGGAAGGAGGCGGCAGCAAATAATAGCCACCCTTGGGGATTACTCACTCCCCTAGGGGGGATCGATAGAAGTAGTTGCCCTGACTGATCAGAATGCCTTGGGGCGATAGCAGAAAACCAAGTATTTTTCAACAAAATTTTGTTATTTATCTTTAATTATCTTTATTGAACTTAATATACCATTACCAATATCCCCCCAGGGGGCATATTGCTAAGAGTACTGAAATATGGTGGTTGATGGCAAGGGTAGAAATATCTAATCTGAAGGATAAATTCAAAAACTCATGAAAAATTAAGATTTTCCAAGCCATTGGTAGTGCCCTACGGGTAGATCCAGAGCCATTGGTAGACTTTATCCCGATTCCCGATTCCCGATTCCCGAGAACCATGAAATATTAAAGTTTAAGGATTAAAGATCAAGATGGAATGGAATTGGTATATCATGAAATGTTTGCTAAGTATCCAGATTTCCTTGGCGATTGTTGGTAACTTATGCCAGAATACCGATTGAATTCAGGCTGGCTGATTCAGCTGGAGCAACCTCAATAGGGGAACGAATGGTCTTATCAAAACGTCAATTTATCAATTTTTCTATCATTGCTTTTATTAGCGCCTGCCTTACCTTCCCCTTGAAGGTTCTCGCTACAACTCCTGCCCCAGATGTCTTATCCTCAACCAGTACCACTGCCACAATTACTACGCCTCACATGACTATTTTTCAGGCTGTGGTGCTGGGCTTTGTACAGGGGTTTACGGAATTCCTGCCCATCAGTAGTACCGCTCATTTAAAAGTGGTACCTGTAGCCTTAGGCTGGGGTGATCCAGGGGTTGCGTTTACGGCTGTAATTCAACTAGGCTCCATTGCGGCGGTGGTGTGGTACTTCTGGGGAGACTTGAGTAAACTCACTACTGGCGCATTCAAAGCTATCCGTAAATCCGATTACCAATCCCAAGACTTCCAGATCGCCCTGGGAATTGCCTTGGGAACCCTACCCATTGTCTTCTTTGGACTGCTGATTAAAATCTTTATCCCTGATTATGACAATTCTCCAATACGGAGTACCATGTCAATCGCCTATGTCTCGATTGTGATGGGTTTGTTGATGGGTGTTTCTGAAGTGGTGGGTAAGCGTAAGCGTAACTTTGAAGATTTAGGTCTTAAAGATGGGATCGGCATGGGCTTGGCTCAGGCGTTGGCTTTAATGCCTGGTGTCTCCCGGTCTGGCTCAACTCTCACTGCTGGTTTATTCATGGGTTTGGAACGAGCAACCGCAGCACGGTTTTCCTTTTTGTTGGGCATCCCCGCCATTACCTTAGCTGGTTTAGTGGAGTTAGTCGGTTTGCTCAAAGATGGCATCGGGGATGCTGGGGGAATGTCACTGATTGTAGGGGTGATTTCATCAGCAGTATTTTCCTACGTAGCGATCGCATGGATGATAAACTATCTGAAAAAACAAGGTGTCTGGATATTTGTCTGGTATCGGTTATTGTTTGGGTTAGTAATTTTAGGTGGTATCATAACTGGGCTGTTACAAAATAGTTAGCGTCCGCAAGTGAATGAGTCAAAGCTCGATTCGTCCAGTATTAATCACAAAGGTTCTTCCCAACTCCATTGCCGCTGAGATTGGGTTTGAACCAGGAGATTCTATTGTTGCGATCAATGGCAGCCATCCCCGTGATTTGATTGATTATCAATTCCTGTGTGCGGATGAAATTTTAGAACTGGAAGTGCTGGATGGCGCGGGTGAAACTCATGTGATCGAAATTGAGAAAGACTATGATGACGATTTAGGTCTGGAATTCGAGACAGCATTATTTGATGGTTTGATTCAGTGCAATAATCGTTGCCCATTTTGCTTTATCGACCAACAACCACCAGGTAAGCGCCAAAGCCTTTATTTCAAAGATGATGACTATCGGCTTAGTTTCCTGTATGGGTCTTACTTAACCCTGACTAATCTGACTCAAACCGAGTGGGATCGGATCGAACGGATGCGTCTATCTCCTCTTTATGTTTCGGTTCATGCTACTGAACCGGATGTGCGCATAGGGTTACTGAAAAATCCTCGGGCTGGGCAAATTTTAGAGCAGTTAAGGTGGTTTCAGGAGCGACGGCTGCAAATTCATGCCCAGGTAGTGGTGTGTCCTGGGATTAATGATGGA
>NZ_JAAHHS010000371.1 GCF_010692395.1 Moorena sp. SIO3H5 | reverse complement strand
TCGAATTAGGAAATTAGTCAATCAAAGTCTGGAGATGGTAGGGTTATCTGGTGTTGGAGACCGCTACCCAGCTGAATTATCAGGAGGTATGCGCAAACGAGTCAGTTTTGCCCGTGCAATAATGTACAATCCTGATAATCCTAGGGACAACCCAGAGGTCTTACTCTACGATGAACCAACCGCTGGACTTGACCCGATTGCTTCAACAGTGATTGAAGATTTAGTGCGCCAGATACAACGGGACGAAAACGCTTGTAGTACTTACCTAATGGTCAGCCATCAGGAGAGTACAATCCGCCGCACCGCTGACCGGGTTGTTTTTCTCTACAAAGGCAAAGTACAGTGGTCCGGCAGCGTTGGGGAGATAGATACCACAGATAATCCTTTAGTGCAGCAATTCTTTAGTGCCAGTACCACGGGTCCAATTCAAGTAGTAGGTTGACTCTAGGTCAATAAACTATATTTATTTATTTATTAATTTGGTTAGGTTAGTTAGCTAACGCTTTAATTCTTAAAGGCATAAGTTCTGTAGGTTGAATGGCTCGATGGCTTTGCCGCTCTAATCACTAGTCAAGGACCAGAACCTGTGTTAGCCATTCGGGCGCTTTCTGGATGCCCTGTCAATTAAACAACAAAATGATCAGGTACAACCTGTGATGGCGATCAATCCCTTGACCGTAGGTAACGCGGGGCGCGTTCGCCATCACGGAAAGCGCACCTATGCCTTATCGGTCAAAGCATTATGGTCGAATGTATAGTTACGGTCATGATCGACATAGTGGGATCTGCTACAACAGGAGTTTGACAAAGTTGGTGCCAACTTGCTAGACTAAGCGTAGTCATAACGAGTACGCATAAAAATTCTGTCCTTGATAATTGGTAGCTTTGACGAGAACACATGACAACTTGCTCTACTCAAACACTCAGCACATGCGCATTCGCGCACGCGTGCGCGTTCAGCACTATAGTTAAACAGAGGTTAGTGAGATGGTGAACATTGTTGGAATTAGTGGTAGTTTACGTCCTGAATCCTATAGCTATCAGGCTCTAAAGCATGCTATAGACCGAGTTAAAGCTAATGGTATATCAACTGAAATCCTGGACTTGCGTCAGATGCAATTACCATTTTGCACTGGTGATAGTGACTATGCAGACTATCCAGATGTCACCCGATTACAGGAAACCGTGAAGCAAGCCGATGGCTTAATTCTGGCAACACCGGAATATCACGGTAGTGTCAGTGGTGTACTTAAAAATGCCCTAGATTTGATGAGTTTTGAACATCTCGAAGGCAAAGTTACCGGTTTGATTAGTGTATTGGGGGGTCAGTCTAATAGTAACGCTCTCAATGACCTACGGATAATTATGCGCTGGGTACATAGTTGGGTAATTCCAGAGCAAATTGCCATTGGTCAGGCTTGGAAAGCCTTTGGTGAAGATGGCAAGCTTTTGGATAAAAAACTCTCCGAGCGCTTCGATAAATTTGCTGAAAGTTTGGTAGGAAATACTCAGAAGTTAAGGTGAGGAGTCGCGCTTACTGGCAGAGCCAGACGCTAACAGAGCAGTCAGTAGCGCTGCATCGCTTTGTCCCTTGAATTTAGAAATTTGGCAACACCATTACACCGATTGCAATAAAAACATTTCTATAAAAAAAACTGGCTGTGTTGTGAAGGGTTTTACCCCTCACAGCACAGCCAAGCTGATCATCAATTACGGCACAGGATGGCTGATTTGTGCGATCTGTTAGGTATATATTTATTAAAAAGGAATTTAGCATGGTTGTGTTGCCAGTTTGGCAGTAAATTTAGATTTCCACTGCACTTACTCGAACACAAGTATCTAGAAATGTACCTAATTAGGAGTTATCTTAGGTACTGAGTCACCTGATAAGCAAATTAAATTATCCTTATGAGTGTTGATGATTCCCCGTTGGCGGAGCTTTCCTATTAAGCGAGTGACAGTGACGCGGGTCGAGCCAATGGCACTACCGATTTGTGCGTGAGTTAAGGGAAATGGTAAGCAGTAACCTTGCTCACAAGGTTCCCCGAACTCTTCAACCAAGAGTATCAGAAATCCCAAGAGCCGATCAATGGTTCGTCGCTGTCCTAAGGTACTCAGCCACAGGAGTTTGCGTTGATGCTGAAGCCTAAATGCATCTAATATCTCCCGTCGGAAGTGTGGCCAGTTGTCTAAGTCATCCCAGTACATCCATACCACAGCAGTTTGCTCAACGTGGGAGTAAGCCTGAAGTGTGAAGGGTGAAAGGGCAACAATTTCAAAGGGCTGACCCGCACCAATGAATCCTAAAAATGCTTCTTCCATATTCTGATGGGAGCATTGAGATCCAGAAAAATTGGGGCTAGCACTGACTTGAGAAGTACCCACCAAACGGATTGCCCCCCGCTCTACCAAATACAACAACCCAGGACGGGTAGGAATCCGCTCATCTTTGCTAAACGTCCTATAACGGTAGTGTTCCTGTCCCCAATCTAAGATCCTTTGCCAAGTTACAAAGGGTCGGGATACCTCTAATGGGTCGGATGGTGAATACATAAGCTCCGAGCCTGATGGATACACAAGTTTATCTAGATCTTACATGGAGTCCAAAGTAACAAAAAATACCTTGAGTAGTAGCTCATGGCGCGTAAATTTATCAGGTAATTCTGCTGCCCTGAGTACCCGATTACAAGAACAGATATCCAGAGCAATGGTATATTCTGGTATTCCCCAGTTGATATTGGAAAGGATTCCTTTAGAACGCTGCTCAGATAATACTGGTGTAGCATATCGCTCAGCGATCGCACTCAAGCTTTCTCGCGCCATGCAGCAAAGTCCTCTAGCCATTGCTCATCAGTTAACTGTATCTTTGCCAACCATAACTCAAGATGGTGGGAAACAAAACTTGATCGAATTCGAGATTGAAGTAGCTCCCCCAGGCTGGATTAATTTTTGGCTGACAGATCAGGGGTTAGCAACTTGGTTACAAGATTGGATTCAACCTTCAACAGACACGCTGATTAGCTTTGTCCCTCAACAAGGTCAAAAGAATCTGTTGCCCTACTCAGAACTTAGCACTCAGCACTCAGCACTATTCTCACAAGATACTTCCAAGATCTTTAGAGTTCAGTATGCCCATGCTCGTTGCTGCTCAATCCTGCGCTTGGCTCATCGCCAGGGCTTAATAGAGATTCAGAGTATGGACTTGAAAACCTCTAGGGGAGTCATAGTTGTGCCATATCCAATTCCCTGGTTAAAAGACGACCTAGGAACAGGGACAAATCAGCAGCTTATACAGTTGATCCATCCAGCAGAAAGACTCTTAATTGGTCAAATCATGGACTTGACAGACTACTTTAGTGGAAGCGAATCAAAGAATTGGCTAAAACTGGCAAGTTCTGTAAGCAATGCTTTTGAGCAGTTCTACCGTAGCTGTCGCATTTGGGGGGAGGTGAAACACCAGACCCCTAGGCTGGCTCAAGCAAGGTTAGGATTAGTGGGGGTAACTCAAGTAGTTTTGCGATCGCTTCTAGAAGACCTACTGGATGTCCCTGCACCAGGTGAACTTTGACCGAAAAAAAAAATTTTGCCAAAGGGGTTGACAAATCCAGAAAGTTTTCGGTATATTTACGGATGTGTGAGGAGCGAACCAGTCAGGGAACCGAGACGAAACACGGCCAGTCGTCGGTTCCCTTTCTGATTTAATTACCTGATTTAATTACCTGATTTAATTGGCCGAGGCAGATACCACCAGAGTAAAGCTGGCTTGATGCCGAAATGCGGGCTATTTGAGCTAAGCCCATAATTGACCATTACAAATAGCCAGAGCTGGGATTGATGAGGCTGGGATTGGTGATAAGCCCAAAATAACCAGGTAGGCAAGTATCGGAGTATTTCAGTTAAAGAAAATTAAGGTTGGCAAAATTTACACACCAATAAGGGTAGGGTGGTGTGGGTAGTGTCATGTCATTGGCTTGACGGGTAACCATATTTCACTTTGTGTGTTTTTGTTAGTTATTATTTGTCATGGCTCCTTTGTAATCAGCCGAAAGTCTCGTGGCAGCAGAAATGACAAAGGACTAATGACTAAAATCACGAATAGCTAAAGAACTGTTACAGTTCTTGACAAAGTAGCCAGACAGGTATGAAGTCGATGATAGTATTCCCTTGAATGCCTTATTATAGACACGAGAAAAAAAGACTATGGCAGAAGAACTGACGGGAACAACTCCCATCTTTGGTGGTAGCACTGGCGGATTGCTGACCAAAGCTGAAGTTGAAGAAAAATACGCTATTACCTGGACAAGCTCAAAAGAGCAAGTGTTTGAAATGCCTACTGGTGGCGCTGCCATCATGAATGAAGGGGAAAACTTGCTCTACTTAGCTCGTAAGGAACAGTGTCTGGCATTGGGAACCCAACTGCGGACATTTAAGCCCAGAATCGAAGACTATAAAATTTACCGGGTTTATCCCAATGGTGAAATCCAGTTTCTGCATCCCGCAGATGGGGTATTCCCAGAGAAAGTCAACGAAGGGCGTCCCTATGCAGGGAAAATAGACCGCAATATTGGCAGCAACCCAGAACCTGCAACTATCAAGTTCAGTGGGAAGGCAACTTACGAGGTTTAAGGAATCAGTGATAAGGTAAAGGGGAAAAAGTTGAATATTGTGAAGAACAGTTTCAGCTGTTTGCCGAATTTTCAACCTTGAGCTGAGAAAGACCATGATTTTCCCAGATTTTTCCCAATTTTCAACCGTAGCTCAACAAGGTAATTTTGTACCGGTAACCCAGGAGTGGGTGGCGGATTTAGAAACGCCAGTTTCTGCCTGGTACAAGGTCTGTGCTGGTCAACCCTACAGCTTCTTGTTGGAATCGGTAGAAGGTGGTGAAAATCTGGGACGTTACAGTTTACTAGGTTGTGACCCCCTGTGGATATTGGAAACTAGGGGAAATCGCACGACTCAGACCAACCGGGATGGTTCAGTAACAGTATTTGAGGGAGACCCCTTTGAAACCTTAGCGAATTGTCTGAAATCCTATCAACCTGTAAAGTTACCCCAATTGCCGCCAGGAATTGGGGGTTTGTTCGGTTTCTGGGGTTATGAGTTAATTCGTTTTTGTGAATCCCGTGTGCCAATTTATCCCCTACAATCCCATGACTTGCCCGATGGATTGTGGATGCAAGTGGACAACCTGATTATTTTTGATCAGGTCAAGCGTAAGATTTGGGTAATCGCTTATGCTGATTTACGAGATGCCCAAGGAGATTTAGAAGCAGCCTATCAAAAAGCATGCGATCGCGTTCGTATTCTGGTCAACAAACTGCAAGAGCAGCTCTTAGGTAAGGACACAGTACTCCCATGGAGACCTCCAGATAGTGCTACTCAAGAACTCTCTTATATAAGCAATACAGACAAATCCCAGTTCTGCGCTAATGTCGAAAAAGCAAAAGACTATATCCGAGCTGGGGATATCTTTCAGGTGGTATTGTCCCAGCGCCTCTCAACAGAATACAAGGGTGACCCTTTTGCCCTTTACCGTTCCCTAAGGCTGATTAATCCCTCCCCCTACATGGCGTATTTTAACTTTGGGGACTGGCAAATCATTGGATCTAGCCCAGAGGTAATGGTAAAAGCAACAGCTTCCCCAGAGGAAAAAATCCAGGCAACATTACGACCAATTGCTGGAACTCGACGTCGGGGTCAAACTCCTCAACAAGACGAAGCTCTAGCTAAGGAGTTACTCGAAGATCCCAAGGAAATTGCCGAACACATTATGTTGGTTGACCTGGGTCGGAATGACCTGGGTCGTGTGTGCAAGAGTGGTACAGTCAGAGTTGATCAATTGATGCTAATTGAGCGCTACTCCCACGTCATGCACATTGTTAGCAACGTAGTAGGGAAGCTGGATGCTAGTAAAACACCTTGGGATTTACTGAAAGCTTGTTTCCCTGCGGGGACAGTCAGTGGAGCCCCCAAAATTCGGGCAATGGAAATCATTCAAGAACTTGAACCAGAGCGTCGCGGACCTTACTCCGGTGTCTATGGCTGGTACGATTTTGAAGGTCAGCTCAATAGTGCGATCACAATCCGGACTATGGTAGTTCGCCCATGTGGTTCTGGTAAACATACCGTGTCAGTGCAAGCTGGTGCGGGCTTGGTAGCAGATTCTGACCCAGAAAAGGAATATCAAGAAACCCTCAATAAAGCTAGAGGGTTACTAGAGGCTATTCGCTGTTTAACCGAGGAGTAAGCTATCAGCTAGGTGCGCCCCTGCAGGGAAGGGGAGGATAATAGGGTACTGCTAACATCGCCCCTAAGCACTAAGCGCTAACTACTCCTTGACAGGGTTAACTACAATCATTCTAGCTTCTTGCCGTCGGATAGCTACTTCTGTGGTGGAACCAACTCGAATGTGTAAAGGTCCCCCAAACCAGGCTGAACGCAACACTTGTACCTGTCTATCAGGAATAATGCCAATTGCTTCTAGTCGATTGGCGAGACCTTCGACCTGCAAACCTATCTGAACTTTCTCAATAATGGCAAGCTTTCCAGGTTTTAATTCCGCTAAAGTCATTTAGTTAACTAGTAATAATTTGGTTTATAAAATTTCCTCTATTTGCAGGTTGAGGTATTTGCCCGCTGAGGATCTCGGGATATGTAAATCATTAAATATTACATTTAACATATAAATTTTATTTTGTCAAATACTTTTACTAAACTGGTGTTTTAGTGCAATCCCCAAAGGTCCAGCTGTTGGATGAATTAACCAATTAAGCCAAAAATAGTCCGTCCTGAGTGGGATAGTTTTGAGTGGAAGAATAGAACAAGCATTAATTTGTCATATATTTTATTTTTCCAAATAATTCAATATTACACAACTAAGCACGCTTTAGACTTGATAAATGACTATAATAACTATTGTTTTATTTAATACAAGTGCTATTTAAAAGCAAGATAAATTAAGATTTTGAATTCATTAGCAATCAGGGGATATTGTGAATAGTATAGTTAATTAGTTGTTATTAATAATTTTTACAAATTATTAATAACAACTAATTAACTTTGAACATTATAGATTTTTTTAAGCTTAGTCAGGGTAACTCTGAAACAGTGTTATTCTCACCTCTCCGATTCTGGTAATCTTGCTAAATCACCATGAAAGCTAATCATTTTTCCACCATTACACACTTGAAAAATGCCCAATATTGGCTAGTAGGTATAGCAGCTGGATTAATAGCAATTCAATTGACTCTGGCTGACAGGAGTAACATTGCTGATTTACTAAGTACAAGTTTTTTATTTTGGGTAGTTGTGTCTTACATGGTATGGGAAAAACGCCATACCTTGCACCTGGAAAGTGATATTTTTTATGGCGTTTTAGGGTCATTATTGATTAGGTTAGTACTGTTGAGATCTACATTTGTATCAGGCTATGACATTTTTATCCGCTTTTCTCCTTTGATTTCAGTATTAGACCTCTCCAAAAACTTGAAAGTCTCTCAGTAACTGCTTTTCAGCTCTCAAATTGACCAAGTCAATTTTACGTTAAATTAACGCTATAATAGGCTTTACGAAGCTATTGATGTTAATTTAGC
>NZ_JAAHHS010000370.1 GCF_010692395.1 Moorena sp. SIO3H5 | reverse complement strand
TGTATGCAATCTTAATTGATTTTGGTCAGAACGCAATGTCTAGCTACCACAGTCTGCCTTGAGTAACTTGAAGTAATACTGAAAACGGGATCGCTCAAGTGCTATTTATAGTTCTTTTAAATAAGAATGAGACGTTCAGTAGCACGCGAATCACTCCTACATTTAAGGTTGCATACAGCGCTTTTCTATTTAGTGAACCACAATTGATTATTGATTTTTAATTCGTCTGGCTCCCTCAATGTGGTTTATTAATCTCAAAAGCGCTGTAAGGCAATTTGCGTAAGTCTTATCGAAGCTGAAAGGCAAGCATTCAGATCAGGGGGTTGACAAAGGAGAAGAGATGGGTAGGATTAGGATTGAAGAATCGAGATCGAAAGGCCAACCATCCCCAAGAGCCGAGAAGACTTAGAGCCGATGCCGAAGTCGGCCCTAGTTATAGATAGTGTGGCGGCAAAACGAAACTATAGAACAACTCAAACGCGCTTAAGTCAACCTATTTCCAAATAAACTTTAAATCCAATCGGAAACCTGGTAATACCTCCTCACCAGTAATAATCTGGGGAGATTGTAGAATCTCTTTTGCTTGACCAGAACGGTAAATCTCAACCTGTTGATCTTGATAGTTAATCAACCAACCGAGGCGACAGCCATTATCCATATATTCCAGCATCTTCTTCTGTAGAGATGTCAGAGAATCAGTTTTGGAACGCAATTCAATCACAAAGTCAGGACATAGAGGTGGAAAGGTTTCTTGTTGGTCAAGAGTAAGGCTGTTCCATCGGTCTGAGCTAACCCAAGCTGCATCAGGGGAACGTCCTGCTCCATTGGGGAGTTGAAAGACAGTAGAGGAGTCGAAAACTTCCCCACGTTGGGTCTGACGATTCCAAGCTTGCAGTTGGTAAGTTATATCAGCATTACGCCTACCAGTATTTCCTCCTGTTGGGGGCATAACAATTAGTTCTCCATCAACAGTCAGTTCCAACCGCAACTCCCGGTTAGCTACTGCAATTTTCTCAAATTCTCGGTGGGTTAACCTGAGGACTGGTCGCAGGTCAAGAGTTAAAGGGTTCATTTTCCCTATTCCAAGTTCTGTTTACCATCAATCTAAACGATTGAGAAGCTGTGGAATTTTGAGCCGTTGCTGTTGTTTCATTGATTCTGGGAAACTTAACTCGATCGCAATCGAATCAACAGATCCGGTATCAACTAAGTGCTCTATAGTTTCCACCTGAGCCACAAAACTCAGATCGTTTATGTGATTAGATTCCTGAGTTACCAGTAAACTGATCACAGGTTTAGTTTGCTGCATGATCTCGAGATTGCTAATCTGCCTACCATCTAATTCCAAGCGTAAATCATGAGTGCCAATTTCAGTGATTGTCGCGCTCACGGAATCGTTTTTCCAGTAATCCCAATATAATTGCACTGTTGTTTGAACTTGTTGACGTACCTTGGTCTCTTTAGCTGGTCGGAATTCACGGAAGACTCGTCTGATACTCGTAGCAATAAACTTAAGGGATTCCAGAGGATGGTCTGTCTCAGATCGTTTCTGGGAATACCACTCATTGACATCAGAATAAATAACTAAGACCAGATCATCTTGCTGAGTACGGGTGAGCTCAATAAAATCAACAAATAGCCTCACCTGCTCCCCCATGGCAACTTCTCGCACCACCCGCCCTCGGAGCAGGCACTTGTGTCCGTAGTCTCCTTCGAGTTCCACTCTGATTTCATCAGGGATGTTGGGTCGGGTATTCAGCAGAATTTGGACGCCACTTTCACTAATATTAACGGTTTCACCTCTCCAACTCTGGTGTGGAGTATGAATCACAGCTGTTAACTTCCTTGGCATCCGGTGGGCTCGACGGAGTTGGGGTTGCTCGAAAGCAACTAGACAAGCAGCCATCAGCAGGATTAAGTTAAAAATAGACCACAACACATTAACAATCACCGCTTGGCTATCTTCCGGTCTTAACCATAGCCACAGGGGTACAGTAAACAAGGCAGCAGTAGCCAAGGCACCGACTAACACCAAGTACCTGACTGAATCAAAATCAAAGCTGCGCTTGGTAACATTCATCCCTTTATCGGTAACATTGAAAGACCCTAACTTAGGATTAATCAGAGCTAAGATGGTAACGATTCCTGCCTGGAATGACAGGGCAAATTCAAAAATCTCGTTCCAGAAGGAGAAACGGACGTGCTTGTAGGGAATGTGGTTGGTCTGCATCGATAAGATAACGTGAGGCAGAGCATAGCACAAGGTTTCATAACCCAGACCTTTAACCGAATTGATGCCAAATAATAAGAATAGAGTGGGTGCGATCGCATACATCAATCGGGGGAAGCCGAAGAAAAAGTGGGATGTGGCACTCATGTAGCACAACCGTTGGGGCAGGCTCAAATTCACCTTCCGGTTGAATAAGGGATTTTCCAGGCGCAGAATCTGAGCCATTCCCCTTGCCCAACGTACCTGTTGACCGATATAGGCCGAAAATTTTTCTGGCGCTAAACCTGCCACCATAATCTTGTCGTAGTAGACCGACTCGTAACCCTTTGAGTGCAGACGGAAGGCAGTATGGCAGTCTTCGGTAACGGTTTCGGTGGCAATACCTCCGATTTCCATGACGTGGGTTTTCCGAATCACCGCCGCAGACCCACAAAAGAAAGCTGCATTCCAGAAATCATTGCCCTTTTGCAGCACTTTATAAAACAGTTCATTACCCACAGGTATTCTGCCTTCTGTGAGCAAATTACGCTCAAAGGGATCTGGGTTGTAGAACCAGTGAGGTGTCTGGACAAAGGAAACCTTAGGGTTAAAAAAGAAGCCAACAGTTTCTTTCAAAAAGTTTTTAGCGGGAATGTGGTCACAATCCAGAATAAGGACTAAATCCCCAGTGGTTTTGTGAAAAGCTGTGTTGATATTACCAGCTTTAGCATGGTCATTGTTATCCCGAGTCAGGAGTTCGCAGCCTAAATCCTCACACATTTTGCGTAACTTTTCCCTACGCTCTGGATACTTTCTGCCATCATCAAGGACATAAACCGATTTTTTATCAGCCGGATAGTTAATGGCTACAGCCGCTAAGGTTGTTTTGCGGACAATTTCGATATCCTCGTTATAGGTAGGAATGTAAATATCAATGCTAAACCACTCCTCTTGGGGAGTATTTTCTAAACTAACGGCTTGACGTTCTTTGATTTTTAAAGTTTGAAAGTAAGCCAAGAATAAGGTAGCGATCGCATAAAATTCTGCTCCATACAACAGCAAGCAAAAAACGATATTCAGCCACCCTTCAAAATTCAGGGTATATCGAGTGCGGTAATAAAAATAGCGTAAGGTAGTGAAAGCGCTAAGTAAAACCAACAATAAGTGGAGATATTCACTGGTTTTACGATTTGGTTTATCTTCCTCCATCTGAATAATAACTCGTCCCACCAGGAACAAAATTACACCAAGCAACCCTTGTTGCCAAATGGGTGGGCGAGCAGTAATTAGAGGAATGAATAGCAAGAGTAAGGATACAATCAGCAACAGCAATTGACCGCGACTTAGCCACTGTAAAATCTGGTCACATATATGGGGTAAGTCTTCCACTACCCAGACTGTTAGTTTCTGTCGCTGTTGGGGTGACGTCACCAAGCCTCTGCGACTTGGTTTTGACCTAATCTTTAAAAATGGAATAGTCATTAATTTCTATCCCTAGCCATTTTTTGTAGATAAAACTGAATAACACCGTAACTAATCAGGGTAGCAGCTATAATAGCTGGAGCTAACATCAACCAACTTCTTATTATGAAGTTAAAAATTTGCTGAGTCAAATCAGGTTTTTCCAGTTGACGCTTGCGCTCTTTATGGAAAAACTCCATATTATAAGAATTTTGGTCATAAATATCGGGATTTTCCGAGTTAGCACTAATTAGTACCGTGTCTCCCTTGATTTGAGAGAAGAGTGAGTCTTGGTTTAATAAGTCTTGGACTTTCTCTAAGCCTTGGTTAGTTTGAGCAATTAGAGCAAGCATCACCCGTTCTTTATTCCATGGCGAGATAATTTCTTTGATAACCCCATCATGATCAGACCAGGTTTGAATCTGACTATCACTGCGCTGCCGTGTCAAGAAATTTTTTAATTTAAAGCCACCAGAGGAAAAAATTTCGGGAAAAGGAAATTTATTTTGAGTCCCAATTCCTACCAGATGATGGTCACTACGTTCTTCAGTGGGTAAAGAATCTTTTGTGTAAACTGATAACTCGATTGATTCCGCTTTGCTTAACCGTCCCAGTCTGTTAGTGAACTGTAGTAATGTCATCAGTACACTGCTTGAGGGGTCTTTTGGTACCACAATAACTGTCTTGGATAAATCCTGAGGAGCAGCAAAGGGGAAACCCGTTTTCAGCAACCCCAAATCTGGGACTTTGGCAACAGTACTGCGCTGGAGTTCAAAATTTGTATCACTGTGCAAGGTACCCCAAAGCTGTTGGTCAGTTACTTTGCTACAGGAGCGGCGTTCCCGAGCATCAAGACGAAAATCGACCTGGATTTTAGAATAGGGGTTAATTTTGTCATTAGGCAGGGGAATCCTCAGGGATTCTCTAGTTCCACCATCGATGGACTTTAGCTTTTTACCGATTAGAGCAATGCCATCTAGCTTGACTTCTACTACTGAGGTTTTGGGATTAATTTGGGGACTATAGCTATAAATTAGGTTCATATAGTTATCCCCCTCAAACTTATCATCCGGTAATGCCCGGAAGTCAATGGTAATGGGTGGGGAATCAGAACCCCTGACTGTGATATCCTCAATCGGCTGATTGTAGGGAGTTTTGAGGTCGCTGAGCTTGAATGTGGGTTCTAGAGGTAAATAGTCTGGCCAATTCCGGGGTGCAGGGGTTGGCACTTCGTCGAGGTTTTCGACTAAGATCGCTTGACTGGTAGCAATTTGACGGTCTTTCGATTGCACTAAAAACTGTACTGCTTTCGCCACTCCTTCTGGTCCATTACCCGTTGCTACCAATACTGCGGCTTGATTGCCAGGAGTGGTGGTTAACATTAAGACCCCGACATCGGGGGGTAAGGCTTTGTCCTTAGCATCGAGAATCTTATTATTTCCGAGCGGAAGGGGTAGTTTCAGGGATTTGAGTTCTGGCTGTTGTTCTGGTGTGCCGATGATCACCAACCGATTACCAGAAAAGCGATTAATCCCCTTTCCACTTGCCTCTTTAACAGATTTCACCAAGGACGTATTCAGGCGACGATAATCCGCTAGCCTACCTAAGGAAGCTTGGAAACGAGCAGTGCTAGTTAACCAATTATGATCAATCTCCTTGGGCAACAGATAAGTAATTTGATTTGGTTCTAGACTAAGGTCATCAAAGATCGGGTAAGGATAGCGATTGAAGTCTAGAGAAACCGGTTGGGGTTCAAAATCAAAGACTATTTTTGAATCCGGCAGAATTTCTGTCCATAGGGAAGGATCATAGGGGTCTTGAGTACAGGTAGGAGAGTTATTCTGTAGCGCCGCAATTGTGATTTGGTTGTAGTTACGGAGTTGGTCTATGGGAATATTAAAGAGCACATTCCCAATTTCCCCTTTCTGGCGGTTGAGAGGAATACTGCCAACGCTAACACCATTAATTAGAACGGTAAGATTAGAGCGAGTAGCATAGAGCGCTGGAGAATGGCGAAAGCGAATCAAGGCTTTGACAGATTTGAGTTGCCAATCTCGGGGACGGGTAAACCCTAGCCGTGCTTCGTCATAGATGCCTTTTAAACTAAAACGAGAACCTACTACTGGGCTGCGATTGAATTCTAGGATGTACTGACCAGCAGCAGGAGCATTGATCTCAGGAGCTTTAGTTGGTGGGGAAGGTAGAGCAAAGGTAGGTTGAGATTTTTCCTTGAGTTCCTCGATGGTACTCTCTCTTAGGGTTTTGTTGGAATCGGTGCTACTGCCATCACTTTGAGCAGACACTAACCTTGTAGTTAACCCAATGGAAATACTACAGCTGAGGAATAATAGTAGGACTAAAGAATATCTTTGGAACGAAGGCCGAGGATGATCTGCTTTAGCATCGAACCTCCTCGATGTAGAGGCTTGATTAGCGCTTTGGTGACCATCTGATGGCTGTGACTTAGGAGTTTTTTTGGGTAGATGGCCAAAAGCCTTGCGAAAAAAGGGTGTCATCAGCAGAATGTTTAACTCTGATTACAAATTAATTTGCCGCATTGGATGTTTACCTCTTGATACAGGGCTAGCGCTACCTAATCCGGAGCAGGCTAGTTGCATTACCAGCGGTTGAATAAAAATCAGATACACCCTCAGATACACCCTTGACTGATGAGAATCTAGGGAACGGAATCCTCCCTATACCAACCTTTTTGATTGGCAAGCTTCTCCAGTCTTTGAGTTAAATTTACCACAGGCTTCTAGGACATTTTGCCTAGACTAAAAGTTCAGTAAAGTGGCTTGACAAATTTTATTTTATATGCATTGAGGAAAATCCTGGGATTGGGATCGGTTTTACAAATGAATTGTAAACAGTAATTACAGTTTTTTCCATTCCCAAAAATCTCGATATAGCTCTTGCCTGTTGCCTCTTGACTGTTGCCTGTTGCCTGTTGCCTCAGGGATTCTGTTTACAACTCAAATACAAATGGGAGAATTTCTGTTCCCATATTCCCGACTCCCGTAAGCTAATGCGCTACGCGCACGCGTGCGCGTTCAGCTATCAGTTATCAGCTATCAGCCAAAGGGCTGTGGCCAAGCTACTGTTCACGCAGCGTGCGCGTAGCGCAATCGGTACTTTTAGGTGCGACCCGTGGCGAATTTAATTTTTAATGGGTCAAGCGCACCTTTGAATAAAATAAGCTGACCGCTGACCGCTGACCGCTGAACGCGCACGCGTGCGCTTCGCGCATATGCTTACCTACTTCCTTTGCTATTGTGATCCAGATCACACCAATCCTTCTGGAAAATCACTAAGGTGGGTGAGCTAAGTCCGTGAACTAGAATTGTTGTGGACTGTAGTATATTCACATCAACTTTAAAGAAGTTTTAGATAACTGCTGGAGGAAATAAGTCATTATGACTACTCAACAAATTCGCTTCGCTACTATCACTGCTATTGATATCGCTCTGTTGTTTAGCGCCCCCCTGTTGGTACAATTCATTTCTCGCATGCCCTGAAAGTGTTTGAAGGGAGTAGGCAGTGTCGAGTAGGGTTAAGAAAATTTAAGCTACCTTGATAAATGAGGAAATAAGTAATTATGACTAATCAACAGATTCGCTTCGCCACTATCACCGTTATTGATATCGCTCTGTTGTTTACCGCCCCCCTGTTAGTACAATTCATTTCACGGATGCCCTGAGAGAGTTTCAAGAAATCAGGCAGTGTCGAGTAGGGTTAAGAAAATTTCAGGTACCTTATAGAGTAAAGGGAATAGGGAATAGGGAATAGGGAGCAGGGAGTAGGGAGTAGGGAAGAAAAATTATTAAAACTTCGACACAGATTGTTATCAATAATAATATAAAGGCCGTTGCGTCGGTCTTGTAATGAATAGGAGTAGAGTGGGCATCCTGCCCGCAGGAAAATAAGCATGAAACTGGCATCTTGCCAGTTTCAT
>NZ_JAAHHS010000037.1 GCF_010692395.1 Moorena sp. SIO3H5 | reverse complement strand
GAAACCAAGATGATAACCACACAGGTCATTGATATTAGGTAAGTCAGGTTGCTGATTATCGATCAACACCTTAGTTTTGAGGGCAGAAGACAGGGGTTCAATGGTGAATTCTGTAAGGGAGCGCTCTACCTCCTGGTGAGTCAGATTATGATAGGTACGTTGTGCCATCCAGCTTCCTACACAGCAATCAAAGAAGTATTTAAATTTGGATATGGACATGATTTTGTTAATTAAAAAATTTTAAAATATTTATTTTAAAATTGTTACTATCTATTCTAGTTTTTATAGTTTTAATTATGAGGTATTGGTTTAGCTAAATTGTTTCAATTTATTAATTAAATGTTCGAAATAGGGGGCTATTGTGTCTGGTTCAGATAATCTCTTTAAACTAGCAGCCTTTATCTCTTCTAATCCTGATACCATGGCGGGAATTGGGACTTGCATTTCTTTGTACAACAAGTTCATATAGTGCAGTCCTTCAGCACTGGTAAACTCGGTGCTACTGCCAGCAATCCCATAGGTAATACAGCGGAGGAAATGCCAAAAATCTCGCCAACACGCTTCTGCTCGTGGGGCAGGATAAAGAGCACCCCCTGGTTTAGTAATATCAGGATATTGAGCCAATACGGTTTCCCGCGCTTCAGAAACAATATCAGAAGCGTTATCCCGCAAAAATTTGGCTGTATTGATTAAGGGCTCCGTATCTGGTGAAGAGGCTTTAATCTGCTGCAAGTCATCATCGCTAAGATAGCGACCATGATCATCAGCTGCCTGGAAATGCTGGATAATCTCTGGGGGATAGGAGTCTTGCCAGTTGGCAAAGCTGACAATTCTGGCTTTGGTAATTAGCTCTTTGAGATAGTCGCTTAATTGAGTCATCATGGTTGATTTTTGTTGAAGTTTGACGGTTGAAGGTTGAAGGTTGAAGGTTGACCTTACCATCTCATCAACGCAAGGGTTAACAAAAACTATAAAGTGAACTAGCCTGAGCTACTAGGGGAAGCTACGGCTAGTTCACTTCACAGCAGTATACTAAATTATGATAATCTTTGATTAAAGGTATTAAGAAATGTAAAAAAAGCTGGCTCTGTAGTGCTATGGACATCCGCCAAATCGAAATCTCTCTCAAAAGTCCAAATGCTCAGGATCGCCTCAGGGCACTTACTGCTTTGAGAGAGTATGGTTCAGATGTAGCTGTTCCCCTACTTACAAGTAAACTCAAGGACCCAGAGTTTTTAGTGCGCTCCTTTGTGGCTATGGGACTGGGGAATAAACGGAGTGACGAGTCCTATGCTGCCTTGTTAAATTTAATGCAATTTGATAAGGATCCCAATGTAAGAGCAGAAGCTTCCAATTCCCTGTCTAAGTATGGAGAGGTGTCAATATCTCATCTGGTCACTACCTTTCAACAGGATGATCACTGGCTGGTGCGCCGTAGCATTCTTGCTGCTTTGGTGGAAATGTCTTGTCCAGAAGAACTCTATACTATTTGTATTTGCGGCTTAGCAGGGGAAGACCCAACTGTCCGAGAAGCAGGAATTGATGCCCTAGGTTTGCTGGCTGGTACTATTAAGGAAACTGAGGCATTGCAGCAAATTCTGGCTCTGAAAGATGCACAATGGTGGCGTATTCGGATGCATGTTGCCCGTGCCCTAAAACGATTTGATTCCCCCGATGCTAAAGCAGCATTGGGAGAACTGATGAAGGATCAAGAGCATCGGGTGGTAGCTGCTGCTTTAGATAGTTCCCTCTAGAGCATTGGTTTGGTGAACAGAGTAAGTATCCAACCAATCTACTATCTTTGAATGCAACTCGGTATCACAAGGAGTGGGGCTCGTGATGAGTTCTTAAAATTGGTTGTATGCCATGCTTAATTAACAGCCGTATTATATGGATTGGATAATACAGGAAAGCCAGCACTCTAGGCAGGGAGAGTAACGCCCAATCCGCTTCGTTGGGCATGACGGTAACAAACAAACTGTTTTTTAGCCAATGGAGACAGTACATCACTCTGTCATGGAGACGCTCTCTCATGCTGAAGTAGAACTGATGATTGTAGGACAAGAAAAAAGCCCAAAACCCTTTTGCTTCTGGGAGCTTAGGGCCGACTTCAAGGTCACGGAAAAGTTGTGAGCGTACTTGGAGAGCTAGGGATTGGGAGACTGGTTGGGCTTGCAATTTATTTAAGACTATCTGTGGCAACGTGACTCCCAGCAAATCCCTGACTAGGCAAAGGTCAAGCAAGAGCATGCGTTCACAACCAAGCTTTTCAGCCTCTGCCAGTACTCTGCCCCAATCTAACTGGGGATGAGTACGCAGTAGTTGAGCAACATCGCATAACTGAGCCAGACGTACACTCCAGTGACAACAGTCTTTGCCCAATTGCACACACAGAATTAACAGCATCTGTTCTGGCGAGATAGTAGATACTGTCTTACCCGCAAGAGATAGAGGCTGAAGATGCGATCGCAAATACTCAAAATCTAATGGCAAACAGAATAAATCGGGTACAATCCCCTCATGAAGGTCAATACAGACTCGACTCTTTTTATCCACAAAGTGATACTCCCAGCCTAGGTCTTTTTGCAATTCATACCCTTGAGACAGGAGTAATTCTTTCACTGTGGGGATGTCTTGGTGATCAACTAAGATGTCTAAGTCACCAAACTGCCGCAGCCCCAGATTCCCGTAAACTGAAACAGCAAGGGTAGGCCCTTTGAAGGGGATAGCAGAAATTCCGTGTTTCTCCAGAAGAGTCAGGAGGTTGAGTAGTTTCTGAATGAGAAATGTGTTGTGTACGACTAAGTGCTGGAAATAATTTCGGAGTTGTTTGAGGATGTTCTGGGGAACCAGGTCTGGGCAGGTATTTTTGAGACTATGGTACAGCAGCGGTAAGACTTTCTGACGGCGAGCTGTTTTGAGCAGATAAGTCCAGTCGATGTCTTGGTCAAGCAGTAAACGTTTGATAGACTCAGCAGTCGCTTCGTCGATGCTGGTTCGGACACAGTAGAGGAGTAACTGGAGTTCTGGTTTAGTTTGGAGTTCTCGGTTAGTTATCGATACTGATGCTATAGTAGTTAATGGGGTTAAAGTCATCATCCAAGGTTGATATAAAAACTCGCCCTGTAGAAACCCCCACCATGCATGTGGCGGATACAATGGCAATTAAGACTTGAATTTTCCCTTTAAAATGGGAAAATTAGCGAATTACGGCTCAAAGGTAATTGATAAAAATAATCTATTCAGTAATCTATTCAGTAATTGATTACTATTTACTTACTACTTACAGAAAAAACTGGGGTTTTCAGTACATTTGACTGGCGAGGCGTGCAAAGTTTTGATGAAGTACCTTGCCGTATAACACAATAAGGATTAGTTTTGAAGTAATCCCTATTGACTGGCAGCGCTTTCCTTGCTAATGCTTTGACAGGGTGGCAAGGAAAGCTTCCCCTTAGGTAGATTTGGGTTATTTAGCCAGGCAAAGGTTAGCTCAGGCAAATGTTAACGATTATTTCTTTGTCTGGGAGAAATGAGACAGGAAGTATCGCAATCCTCTATGCTCAGTAAGGGTTTTACTATGTATACGAGCAATATAAATGTATCAGCCTTTCCTGGACTATCTGGAAAAAGAGCTATTCAAGCGGTTTGATTTAAGCAGTCAACCGATACCCCCAGGGTTAGAACGTCAGGTAAGCGATCGCGCTAAACATCGGGCGATTATTCAAAGCTGGTGTTACCAATGCCCGGAATTGCGGAAGATTCGCTATACCTACATGGATGTTGGACCAGTCTCCCAAGTGTTTAACAGTGTAATGTATCCTAGTCACTGTTACGATATCCCTTTGCTAGGGATTGACTTCTTAGCCTTTGGCAAAAAGAAAATCCTGGTGGTTCTAGACTTTCAGCCATTGTTCAGGGATGAAGCGTATCAGGAAAAATATATTGAACCGATGCGAGTCATTCGCGATCGCTATCAGGACTTGGCACAAAACTTAGAAATGAAGTTTTACGATGCTAACCAATACTTCTCTAAGTATCTACTGTTTGCCAAAATCGATTCCCTAGAGACAGTGAAAACGGAAGTCTTTGAGGCTTACAAAGACTACTTGGCGTTATATTGGCAAATGGTGGAGCAAGCTGAGCCTCTAACTGAGCCAGAAGATATTGAGCGCATTGTTAAGGCACAGAAAGACTACGACCAGTATAGTGCCGACAGAGACCCAGCCCATGGTCTGTTCAGCAGCTACTTTGGTCCCGAGTGGTCAGAGCAGTTCTTATATGAGTTCTTATTTGAAAATGCGATGCCTTTAGCCGTTAGTCAAAGCCAAACATGACTCTCTATCAGCCGTTTCTAGACTACGCGATCGCATATCTAAAAGAGCGCCTTGATCTACAGCCTTATCCCATTCCCCCTGGGTTTGAAAGCAAATTCGCAACAGTGGGTAAAGGTAAAAAGCAGCAAGATGTCCTGACGACGAGTTATGCCTTTGCTGCCCCCAAAATCAGACAAATTCGAGCTGCTCACGTCCAGGGGGGAGCAGCATTACAGGTACTCAATTTTGTGATCTTCCCCCACCTCAACTATGACCTGCCCTTCTTCGGGGCTGACTTAGTGACCTTACCTGGTGGACATCTGATTGCCTTGGATATGCAGCCCCTGTTCCGGGATGACCCAGCCTATCAAGCTCGTTACACCGAACCTATCCTACCGATTTTCAAAGCCCATCAACAGCATTTGCCTTGGGGAGGAGACTTTCCTGAGGAAGCAACACCGTTCTTTTCCCCAGCTTTCCTGTGGACACGCCCTAAGGAAACCGAAGTAGTGGAAAATCGGGTGTTTGCTGCGTTCAAGGACTATCTGACAGCTTACTTGGATTTTGTGGATAAGGCAGAAGTAATTACTGATTCCAAACATCTCGAAGCCATCAAGGAAGCTCAACTGCGTTATCTGGGTTATCGTGCTGAGAAAGACCCAGCTCGTGGTATGTTTCAGAGATTTTATGGCAGCGAATGGACTGAGGAGTACATCCATGGTTTCTTATTTGACCTAGAGCGGAAGCTCGCACAGGTTTAAGCTTAGGATTTTAAAACTTAACCTCAGTTCGATTTAAGAAAGTGGTTAGTTTTTTCAGGAGTCAGGAGTGATAAGTCAAGATAATAATACAGAATTGATGGGAATAATACAGAATTTTTTTCTTAATAAAACTCTGATTAATTGCCAATTAACTGGTCAATAATTTATCTTGATTCCATCTATCATGACTCAAAGCTCCTGACTCGATACTCCTACAATTTTAGAGCCTTTAATGAAACGTGCAAGATCTTAGCCTTTCCCCTAGCCGCGATCGCCAAACCGTAACAGTAGCCAGAAACAAATTTTTTTGATATATCTCAAATCCTTGTCTTGATGCAGCCCCTCCCCACTCGCGCTTTGCATCAAAACAAGGTTGTTTTAATGGGCGAAAGCATACTTAATACTTAATACTTCATAAGTCGCTAAAATTAAAAAATATATCTTTTAATTAAGAACCTTTAAAAAAGTTAGGCTTGTATGAAGCTGATCCCCTAATCTGTGATTGTGACTGAGGTTTACGATCATAGAGGTGATTAATGACAATTCCTTTGCTAGAGTATCCGCCCTCAACCCAAAATCAGCGCGTCGCTGGATATGAGGTGCCTGGAGATGAGCAGCCGAAACTATACACTACAGCTAATCTGCTCTCTCCATCGGAAATGGATGAGTTGATTAGGTCAGCCTATAGTCAGATTTTTAATGAACAACAGATTCTCAAAAGCAACCGCCAAACCTTTTTAGAATCACAGCTGAGATTTGGTCAAATCACGGTGCGCGAGTTCATTCGTGGTCTAGCAACATCAGAACCTTTTTGGCAGCGCAATTATCAGACCAACAACAACTACCGTTTTGTCCAGATGTGTGTACAACGCATCTTGGGGCGTGATGTCTACAGCGAGCAGGAGAAATTAGCCTGGTCAATAGTGCTGGCTACCAAAGGGCTAAAAAACTTTATTGATGCTCTGCTCGATAGCGACGAGTACCTGGAAAACTTTGGTGATGACACCGTGCCTTATCAGCGGCGGCGGATCATAGCCCAGCGTACTCAAGGGGAGCTACCCTTTGCCCGGATGCCTCGTTATGGGGAAGACTACCGCACTCAACTGCAACAGCTGGGTTACTTCAAACACCAACCAATTGGTTTCAAAACCTATTATCCTCCTGCCTCAGTCCGCTTTGTAGCAGGATTAATCACTAAGGCAGGGGCTGTAGTCTTACTTGGGGGAACAATCGCCATCGCCTTAGCGGCCTGGGGTATTATCAGTCTGTAGCTGTGAGTGTAGGTTTGATAAGAAATGTTACTTAGCTGCCAACGGCTAGACCAATTAGTTAGAGTGAACAGCTGAGCTGTGTCTTGAGCAGGAAGTAACCAACCAAGAGGCTTCCAGCACCAATGTGGAGCGAATCCACAGGGTCGCTATAGCAAGCCAGTTCTGATCTGCCGTTGCAATCAGACATAAAAAAATCTTAAACTCTTAACAAGATGTAACGAATAAAGGCTCGACATCATTGTATAAAAGTTACCTGAAGGGTAAATAGTGACAGGCAAAAGCCAACCAACCGGTTGACACACAGCATTCCTAGGTCTCTGACCAAAACGTGAAGTTTTGTAATTTTTCTTAACGATCCGTTTTGAACCCAACTCATGGGACAAAGACTAGGACAAAGACCAAGACACAGAGATAGGAGTATTGACTGTGGCTGTAGCATGTTCTATCCCCTTCCAGGCTGCTTGATTTACTTTGATTCAGTCTGAGTCTGTTTAACTGAAGCCCGTTTTGAAACAAAACCAACTAACGTAGGAGATTCCGTCAATGTTTGATGCCTTTACTAAGCTTGTTTCGCAGGCTGATGCCCAGGGTCAATACATTAGTGCAGAGCAACTAAGTGCTCTTAGCGCTATGGTGGCTGACAGCAACAAGCGGATGGATGCAGTAAACCGCATTACCAGCAACTCTTCTACCATTGTGGCTAACGCAGCTCGCTCCCTGTTTGCTGAGCAACCCCAGTTAATCAATCCTGGTGGTAATGCCTACACCAGCCGTCGGATGGCTGCTTGCTTGCGTGATATGGAAATCATCCTGCGCTATGTAACTTACGCCATTTTTGCTGGTGATGCTAGTGTGCTAGAAGACCGCTGCCTCAATGGTCTACGGGAAACCTACCTAGCGCTGGGAACTCCTGGTGCTTCCGTAGCAGTGGGTGTAGAAAAAATGAAGGATGCTGCGATTGCGATCGCTAACGACACCAATGGCATCACCCCTGGTGATTGCACCTCTCTGATGGCTGAAATTGCCAGCTACTTCGACAAAGCAGCTGGTGCAGTTGCCTAAAACGCTAAAGGCATATCACTTGCTGTCTAACTATCACAACTTCAAACGTTTTTGAAAACTTGACAAAATATTAGGGAGATACCTAGACAATGAAAACCCCGCTTACAGAAGCCGTAGCTGCTGCTGACGCTCAAGGTCGTTTTTTAAGTAATACAGAAATCCAGACTGCCTTCGGTCGATTCCAGCGGGCTACAGCTTGCTTAGAAGCAGCAAAAGCCTTGACTGCTAAAGCCTCTACCTTGACTGAAGGTGCAGCCCAAGCGGTGTATAACAAATTCCCTTACACCACTAGCATGCCTGGACCAACCTACGCATCTGACCCTACAGGCAAGGCAAAATGCTCCCGTGATATCGGTTACTATCTGCGTATGGTGACTTACTGCCTAGTTGCTGGTGGTACTGGACCGATGGATGAGTACTTGATTGCTGGTTTAGATGAAATCAACCGTACCTTCGAGCTGTCTCCAAGCTGGTACATCGAAGCCCTCAAGTACATCAAGGCTAACCATGGTTTAACTGGTCAGCCTGCTACTGAGGCAAATAACTACATTGACTACGCTATTAACGCCCTGAGCTAATTGCTCTTTTGGCCTGGAAAGGTCAGCAGGTGTTAGCAAGAACTAGCATCTGCTGACCTTTCCGGGCATTGTTTTGTCTATACAGTTGGTCTATCTGGCTCGTCTATCTAGGAAGCATCCATTACCTGAGTTCGATGTAAGAAATTGGCAGGTTTTTTGAGGAGACAGGAGATTTAATTGAGTCTTATCCTCCCTGCTCAAAAAAGTAATTAAAATGAAACTTAATATGTTTAAATTAAGAAGTTTAAATGTTGCAGCCTAGTCTTGAGAATTATGTTGAGACTGATAACTCTGAGTCTTTAACTGTAGAGCAAGCGATCGCCAATCTACAAGGCAACGACCAGGGGCTTCGCTATTATGCAGCATGGTGGCTAGGAAAGTTCCGAGTCCGGGAACCACTGGCAATTGATGCCCTAATTGCTGCGCTAGAGGATCAGGAAAACCAGACAGAATTAGGAGGGTATCCTCTGCGCCGGAATGCTGCCAGGGCTCTGGGCAAACTAGGAGACCATCGAGCTGTGCCTGCGCTGATTGATTGTTTAGACTGCCCAGATTTTTATGTTAGGGAAGCAGCGGTACAATCTTTAGCGATGTTAGAAGATCGTACCTGTATTCCCAAGCTGATCAAACTCCTAGACGGAGGTTTAGAAGCAGCCGAGCCTATACCCGGAAGTCCCCACCTCGCCCAACCCTATAATGCTGTCATCGAAGCCTTGGGGGATCTTGGTGTAACTGAAGCGATTGACCTGATTGAAGTATTCCTAGAGCATCCCAACGAGTTGGAACAGTATGCCGCCGCCAGGGCAATGTACCAGCTAACTCAAAACCCTACTTATGCTGAACGTTTAATCAAAGCTTTGAGTGCTAATCAAGTGCAACTGAGGCGAGGAGCTCTTTCCGATCTCGGGGCAATTGGTTATTTACCAGCAGCAGATGCGATCGCTAAGACCTGGGCAGAAAATAGTCTCAGGTTAATCGCGCTCAAAGGAATTCTAGAGCATTACTTAGAAAGCCATCCCACTGATGGTTGCCAACTATCAGAGACGGCAATTAGAACTATTAATTTGATGGATGGTCTTCTTTGAAGTGTGAAGGATAAAGTATCAAAGATTAAGAAACAAGTATAAAATAATTTTATCTAAAATTTTAGATAACGATTTTATCTAAACCATTTATCGAAGCATTACTTCAAAACTATTAGGTTTTGATACTTTTGTTTTTTGCTTTAAACCTACCACGATAAAACCCTTAGGGGAAACAACTTTTAAGCTTATATCATATCAGGATAATTACCCTGTCTTGATGCAGTCGCTCATGGTTTTGGGTCTGTGTGCGGAACCTGCGTCCGCACCTTGTAAGCCCCGTGGAAACCCCCGCATGAAGGCGCTGCATCGCTTAATAAAAATATTCCCATCTCCTCACACTCCCCTAGATTATTGGTATTCAACCAGACTTGATATTAGACCCCTGCATGACCAACACAACCCAAGAGCAAGAATTAATTCGAGCTGTGAAAGAGGCAGATTCTGCCTATAGTTTAGTAAAAGCAGTGAGAATCCTGGCTAATGCCCATATAGAAGCTGCGATACCCACTTTAATTGCAGTTTTTAGCTACAACAACCCAGGTGCAGCAGAATTAGCTGCTGGTGGAATAGTGCGATTCGGGAAAACAGCAGTACAGCAATTGCTAAACCTAATTGATGACTATAACTACGGAGGTAGAGCCTGGGCAATCCGCGCACTATCAGGAATTGGCGATCCTAGAGCCTTCGATACCTTAATCGAAGCTGCTGAAACTGACTTTTCTATGAGCGTCCGTCGAGCTGCAACAAAAGGTCTGGGTAATCTGGACTGGGAGGATATGCCTAGAAATAAAATTCCTGCTGCCCAAGAACAAGCTTTTAAAACACTACTGCTAACCTGTCAAGACTCAGAATGGGTAGTTCGTTATTCTTCCGTAGTAGGATTGCAAGGTCTAGCTACTGCTGTAGTGGTCACCTATCCGGAGCTGGCTGAGACTATCAAAACTCATTTAGCCCAAATGTTCAAGACTGAAACCGATGTAACAGTGGGCACCCGTATCCAACTGGCTATCCAACAACTTGCATAAAGAATAACTAATCAGGAGCGCCGAATATTAAAACAACACCAATCCTGACGCTTCCAGAGGGTGGCGACAATCCAGTTATTTTGTTCTAGGGTATCAGCAATTGGTTTGACCTGATCTAATAACACACCACTGATAACTCCCCAGCTGGTGGGTTTCGCCATCGCATTCATTAGTGGAATTAAATCAATAATCACCTCTGCCAGAATATTGCAGAGAATGCCATCTACTGGTTCACCATTAGTAAGCTTAGACAAGGTTTCTAGACTACCCTGTTCTATCACCAGATCCTCGTCAGACATGTTGTTAAGAGAGCGATTGTTGCGGGCAGCACCCACGGCTAAGGGGTCAATATCCACGCCATAGACCTTTTTAGCCCCTAACAACACCGAGGCAATGGAGAGAATACCCGAACCACAGCCAATATCCGCTACGACATTGTCGTGATCACTGCTGAAGCCCAGACGCATCTCTAATGCTTCCAGGCATAACTGAGTGGTGGGATGGGTACCTGTGCCAAATGCTGCTCCAGGATCAAGGCGTAACAATATCCGTTCGGAAGGGTCTGGTAAGGGTAGCCAGGCGGGATATATCAAAAAGCGATCGCCAACTTCTTGGGGTTCCCAGTATTGTTTCCAACTACTTGCCCAATCTTCCTCATCAATCAGGTGCCACCGAGTTATCGGTACTGGCAGCCCTACAGTAAGGGCATCCTGATTTACCCAAAGGGCAAGAGCTGCCAGATCCAACAGCTGTGCTTGTATTTGGGGTAAGTGAGCAAGCACTAGTTGAGAATGTCCCTTAAGCTGGCTGGACATTCCTCGACAACCAAACTTTTCTAGTCGCCAGAAGATTAAATCCTCTAAGGCAGAGTCGCACAAAATTTGAATTTCCCACCAGCTGTTTGCCATATGTTAGTTCCGAGGTCGAGAGTGCTGAGTTTAAGAGTGGGGAGTCAGCAGGGAGAGGTACGTGGTCTAAACTTAAGGATCAAGATTGTTTGTACCTATAACCTTTTCCCCATATTCAGCACCCAGCACTCAGCACTCAATAGTGAACGTATTCAGTACTGAACGTATTCAGTAGTTAACTTATAAAGTTACCGTGTGAGCATCCCTGATCCCTGGCACCTTCATAATCTCTGTTAAAACTCCCTCCGGTAAGGGGTCATCTAGACTAAGAACCATAACTGCGTCACCCCGCACAATTTTGCGACCCACCTGCATACTGGCAATATTGACATTAAAACTACCCAGCTGAGAGCCAATTTTACCAATAATTCCCGGCATATCCCGGTGTAGGGTAAACAACATATAGTGAGTGGGAGGAACATTAATCGGGAAGTCGTCGATACTGGTAATGTGGATTTCCCCATCATTTAACAGAGCACCCGTTACAGAATGTTTACCCATGGAACCGGTGGCTGATAGATGTATTGACCCAGAATAGTCTCGCATCGAAGCATCCCTGGTTTCAATTACCCGAATGCCCCGCTCTTTTGCCTCAATGGATGCATTCACATAGTTTACCCGCTCTCGCAGTGCCTGGGAAAGTAAGCCTTTGAGGGCAGCCACCACTAAGGGCTGGCTTTCGTTGGTAGCTAACTCTCCCTGTAATCGGACATCAAGTAATTCAATGCGTCCCCCCGCCAGTTGAGCAACTAGCTTACCCAGAGTTTCTGCCAACTCCATGTATGGTCTGAGTTTTTCAATCACATTGGGTGACAATCCGGGAATATTAACTGCTGAACGGGCAGGTAACCCTAAGAGGACATCCCGAATTTGTTCGGCTACATCAACAGCAACATTAACTTGGGCTTCTGCGGTAGATGCCCCTAGGTGGGGGGTCAGAATGATTTCTTTCCCCAATTCACGCAAGGGGGATTCTCCTAGTGGTTCTGATTCATAAACATCCAATGCTGCACCAGCAATTTTACCCTCTTTTAGTGCCTTAGCCAGAGCTTCTTCATCAATAATGCCTCCTCTGGCACAGTTGATAATTCGGGCAGTTGGCTTCATCTTAGCAATGGCTTCGTCATTAATCAGATGAGCAGTTTCTGGAGTTTTCGGGATATGGAGTGTGATGTAATCAGACTCCTGCAACAGCAAATCCATCTCGACTAAACGACAGCCTAGTTGTTCAGCCCGTTCTACCGAAATGAAGGGGTCATAGCCGAGCAACTTCATTCCCATTGCTCGGGCGACAGTTGCTACATGGGAGCCAATTTTACCCAAGCCAACTACACCAAGGGTTTTTTTGTAAACTTCTGTGCCAATAAAAAGCTTACGCTGCCACTTATTGCTTTTAACTGACTGATTGGCATCGGAGATATGGCGAGATAGGGATAGCATCATCGCCAGGGCATGTTCGGCTGCAGCTATAGTATTTCCTTCCGGAGAGTTAACCACTACAATTCCATTACGAGTTGCTGCTGGGATATCGACGTTATCAACCCCAACACCAGCACGACCGATGATCTTGAGTTGCTTGCCCGCCTCAATTACCTCTTGGGTAACGCGGGTGCCAGAGCGAATCATCAGAGCATCATAGTCTGGGATAATTGTCAATAGTTCTTCCGGTGATAGATTCGGATTGAAATCAACCTCAGCAACTTGGGAAAGGATATCAATGCCAGCTTGATCAATTGAGTCAGAAACAAGAACCTTAGACATGACCAGAAGATAGGTTAATGGGCTATACACACGGTGCTGGAGCTATGCCATGAGAAACTCAGATCAACCCCAAGAGTACTATTTGATGAACCATCATCCAATAGCACTTAACTACAACCAAATGTAGTTGAACAGGTCTATTTGTTCACATTCAGTAGCTTTGACCGCAGTATGCTATCTTAACTGCAAAGGTATCCCTCGATAGCTACTGATCTAAAAGATTTTAAGTTTCCCTCATCTTTCATGGAAAATTTATTAAAACTCTAACCGTGGAAAACCCCTGTGCTGGACGCAGGGAATCAAAACGAGCTCAAGGCATGTGACAGAAGAGTTCAAGTAAACTTTAAATGTAGATAATCAGCACAAGTGGCGATGAAATATGTGATTGCTGTATTCCCCAACCGCATTAAGGCAGAAGAAGCTTATACTGCTTTGGAAAAAGAAGAATTACCTATGGATCGAGTAAGTATCTTGGGTAGAGGATATAAAAGTGCTGATGAGTTTGGATTCATTGACCCCAAACAACAGGGAATCAAGGGAGCCCGACAAATGGCATATTGGTTGATTCCCTTTGGATTTGCAGCGGGTTATCTGTTCAATGTGCTAACTGAAATAAAACTGTTTGGCTACTCTAGTGAAATTGGTAACCATCTCCTGGGAGGGGTATTTGGTGCGATCGCAGCAGCAATGGGTAGCGTTTTTGTTGGAGGTGGGGTTAGTTTGAGTGTTGGTAGTGGTGATGCACTGCCTTATCGGAACCGTCTGAATCAGGGAAAATACTTAATTGTTGTTCAGGGATCCGAGAGTTTGACAGAGCTAGGCAATAAAATTCTGCGTCAGTTTCAGCCAGAGACTATTCAACGGTATGAGTTCCTCTAGAATATTTAAGGGTTGCGCAATTATTTTGGTAGTAAAAATACCAAAGGCGCAAAGAGGGCAAAGTAAGTAGCCTCAATGTAAATAAAAATAAAAAAAATTGAAGAAAGATAACTTTTATCATTAGTAATGGATAATAGATGGTAAACGAAACTAATTACCTATTACAAAGAATCAACGATGCTGAAAGCCCCGTGTCTTTAGACCGGGTCAGAAGTTACCGCAAAAATAAGGCAGCCTTTATGGTTGGTCGGCTATGGGTAAAAGGGTTAAAAATTTATGATTAAGGCTGCCTTATTTTAAGGTTTCGTCTCCGGGATGAAAGCGAGATGGTGGCTTTAGCCGCCGTGAAAAATATTCAGAGACCGGAATCTTGTAGAATAAAATAAAGCAGTTAAAGGTCGATACTGATGATCATTCTGGAGTTCAAGGCATACGGCAAAAAACCTCAATATTTTGCTATTGATGAGGCTATTAGGACAGCCCGTTTTATCCGAAACAGTTGTCTCAGATATTGGATGGACAACAAGGGCGTCAATAAATACGATCTGTCGAAATACAGCAAAGTTTTAGCCCATCAGTTCCCGTTTGCTAATGAATTGAACTCTACCGCTCGTCAGGCCAGTTCTGAACGGGCATGGTCATCAATTTCTCGATTCTTTGACAATTGCAAAAAAAAGGTACCTGAAAAAAAAGGTTTCCCAAAGTTCCAAAAGCGTGGCAGATCGGTTGAATACAAACAGTCTGGCTGGAAATTGTCCCCAGATAAAAAGTCGATCGTGTTCAGGGACAAGAAGGGAATTGGGAAGCTCAAACTCAAGGGTAATTGGGACTTGTGGTGCTTTGACTTGAAGCAAATTAAGCGGGTTCGGATAGTTCGACGAGCTGATGGCTACTATGTCCAGTTCTGTGTTTCAGTTGACATAACGGAAGCACTGGAGCCAACTGGAACAGCCATCGGGTTAGATGTCGGGCTGAAGGATTTCTACACGGATTCCGTTGGAAAAACTGAACCTAACCCCCGGTTTTATCGGATTGGTGAAAAGCGCTTAAAGTTTTATCAGCGTCGGGTATCTCGAAAAAAGAAAGGCTCATCCAACCGCAAGAAAGCTGTTAATAAACTAGGTAGGACACACCTTAGAATAAGTCGGCAACGTGAAGAACACGCCAAGAGACTGGCACGTTGCGTAATCCAATCTAACGATTTGGTTGCCTACGAAGATCTAAGGGTTAGGAATTTGGTAAAAAATCATTGTCTGGCCAAGTCTATTAATGATGCGGGTTGGTATCAGTTTAGGAAATGGTTGGAGCATTTTGGAACTAAGTTTGGCAGGGTCACTGTTGCAGTCAACCCGGCCTACACTAGCCAGAACTGCTCTGAGTGTGGTGAGGTTGTAAAAAAGTCTCTATCAACTAGGACTCACACCTGCAAATGCGGTTGTCAATTAGACCGCGACCACAACGCTGCCATCAATATCCTCAAGAGAGCCTTGGGTACGGTGGGGCACACCGGAACCTGGATCCTAGATCCGAACGTTTTGGGAGATTTGGCCTCTACTTTTCCTGGTTCCGACCTGGTTAAGCAAGTCGAGTCTGCGAACAAAGAATCCCCGCGTCTAAAGACCGGGGAGTGTCAATAAATCCTGATTACAAATTGAGGAACTAATTATTTAGACCATTATCTAAAATCAAAAGTATTTAAAAATTGATTAGGAATGTTACCTAGAGAAGAACTTTTAAAAAGTGTAGAGAATCGAGAAGATGTGGCTCGTGTGATTGACCAAGCTGATCAAGCAATTAAGACTTGGGAGGTGGTATTGACTGATTTTCTATCACCGCCAGTTTTGGTAGAGGTTGCTCAGCAGTTTGAACGGTTGACAGAGGTGCAATTGCTGAATTGGGGGGGATATCCTCAGGCAGAACGACAACGGTTAGGGATCGCCCGTGAGGAATTGCCTCTGGATAAATCTCAGGTAGAAGTGGTGGGTTTGGATATTGCTGGGAATTTTTTGTTTGATACGGCAACTCACCGGGATTTCTTGGGAGCAATTCTAGGAACTGGATTGGTGCGAGAGAAGATTGGGGACATTATTGTCTTGGGAGAGCGAGGTGCTCAGGTAATTGTGGTACCAGAGTTGGTAGAGTTTCTGGAACTGAATTTAAATCAGGTGCGTTCGGTACCTGTCAAAACTCAACGGATTGATTTGAGTGAACTCAAGATTAGGGAACCGAAAAAGAAACTCAGAACAACAACAGAAGCTTCCATGCGTCTAGATGCGATCGCATCAGCTGGGTTTGGTATGTCCCGCAGCAAGATGGTGGATTTGATTACCACTGGGGATGTGCGAGTTAACTGGAAAGAGGTCAAACAATCTAGCTATACAGTCAAATCTGGAGATTTGATTGCCATTCGTGGTAAAGGACGCTTGGAGGTTGGAGATGTATCTATTACTAAAAAACAACGATATCGGGTTGAATTAACGCGATACATCTGAAACAAGGTGGGGCTTCAACTTTCGCTGTGTTCAATCTCCTGTCTATAAGATAAATTGAGAAAGGTAGACATAAAAAGCCTATAGGTTGTCAGCACCCCATACCCTGACTGGGACTAAAGACCCCGACTGGTTTTCCTTTCCCCGTCGCCTATAGCTGGGGTTTCCAAAATACCTAGCATTTGTGATGAAAATTTATTAATGATTATTACGACTTCCGTGCTGCAAAGCTTACTGCAAGCTATACCTATACTGCGGTCACAGGTGTACTTCAAGTCTTCTTTGACCGCACTTTCCCATGCCATGGAAGATCAAGTATTAGCTGGCTCAGAGCAGCCGTTGGTCATTGCTAGCTTCCAGCGAGAGCGTTTCTACCGTCAGGAAGCTCATCGATATCGACGCATTGCTCAACAGACCCCCCAAGTTTATGTACTAGCAGCACCGGAAACAGAATTTAAGAGTAGTTCAGAGTATCACGAAACCGTGGCATTTGAACCCAACGATACCCTCTCTCAAGAATGGCATTTGGTAGTTATTGGGCAAACCTACACAAACTGTTTGATTTGTCAAGAACGACCCTCACCAATACTAGAGGTTACCAATGGGGAAATGGACTCATCCCGACGTTTTGAAGGCATCTGGACATTTGACCGGACGGTGAGTCAAAAAGCAGCTGAGATATTACTCAATCGCATTCAAAGTTACCGACCTGAACTAGCCGCTAAGATTGAACAGGCCAAATCTCAGTATTTAGAGGATTCATCAGTAGTTAGTGCTCAATTAACCCAAAACTCTACCAGTAATCTATCTCTTCTTGACCAAGCTCAAAGTTCCGCCAATTCTGACCCTTTTGTCCAGCGCTTGGTGACTTACCTACAGGCAGGTCAGTATAAATTGCTCAAAGCCTATCGCTCCATTGCTGCTCAGGGCAAGAAAGAATCTCTGATCAATTCTATTTCCAACGCCATTAGGCGATCCCTTGACCCCAATGCGATTCTTGAAGTCGCTGTGCAAGAGTTGGGTAAAGCCCTTGAAGCATCACGGTGTTTGATTTATCGCTGTAAAGCAACAGATACCACTACTATCATCAATCATGAGTTTTTAAAGCCCCCTAGTAAGGGGGATCAACCATTAGTGCCCACACTAGGAAAAATATGGCCATTGCAAGACAATTGCCTATTCCAAGAGGTTGTGCAGAGTGGAGAACCGATTTATGTAGAAGACACCCAGACGGATCCTCGGATTAACGCTAGTAATTCCACAAATAAAACTGGTAATCCAGGATCAAAAACCTTGCACAACCTAGTCCAAGAGTTTGCCATTCGCTCCTGGCTGAAGGTCCCACTGCTGTATCAGGGTCAGTTATTGGGAATGTTAGATATACATCATTGTGGGTCACAACCTTATCAATGGGAAAAGGATGAGTTAGCCTTAGTGGATGCGATCGCCACTCAAGTCGGTGTAGCTCTGATTCAAGCCGAATCCTACGCCAACCTAGAAGATTTGAATCAGCAGCTAGAAGCTCTTGACCGCACCCGTAGCAATTTAGTGGCGATTACAGGTCATGAACTGCGCACTCCCCTCTCCACAATTCAAGTATGTCTTGAGAGTCTAGCTAGTGAGCCAGATATGTCCCTAGAATTGCGTCAGGTGATGCTCAATACTGCCCTCGCTGACGCCGAACGAATGCGGAAACTGATTCAAGACTTCCTGACTCTTTCCCGCTTAGAAAGTGGTCGTGTCGAATGGCACCCAGAATCCCTCTCCCTAAGAGAGTGCATCGACCTTGCCCTGAGTAATGTTTGCGCTCGCCGTTCTGAAGATGAACGACCTAGTTTATCGGTTCAAGTTCCAGAGAACCTTCCATTAGTCAAAGCCGACGGGGAGTGGCTAGTTGAAACTATAGCTAGACTTCTCGATAATGCTTGCAAATTTACCAGCCCACAAGGAGAAGTAAAAATAAGTATCCAAACACTCGATGATTCCATGATAGTAGTTATTATCGAAGATTCTGGACGTGGTATTGAACCCAATCGGCTGGAAGCTGTCTTTGACCGCTTCTATCAAGAAGAAGGTGCTCTGCGGCGAACTACTGGGGGAACAGGGCTAGGTTTAGCAATTTGTCGCCAAATTGTCAAAGGCTGGGGCGGGAAAATTTGGGCAAATTCAGCTGGCAAAGACCAAGGTTCTCAGTTTTATTTTACTGTTCCTATTATCCAAACTCCAAAATCAAAGCACTCAAAAGCTCGGCGTAAACGTTAGGGGATTCGAGATAATGAAGACCAACTTACTAAGACCAGCTTACTAAGGGGACAATCGTTTAATCACCCAATCCCCATCCTCACCACGATTGTACAGCAACCGATCGTGGAGCCGACTGGGACGTCCCTGCCAAAACTCAATTTCTGATGGAATTACCCGAAACCCTCCCCAGTGGGGTGGACGAGGTACCTCTTTATTTTCATAGTCCTGCTCCAGTTGCTGTAACCGTTGCTCCAACACCTCACGATTAGGGATGACTTGGCTTTGATCTGACACCCAAGCCCCCAACTGAGAACCCTTGGGACGGCTGTTAAAATAATCATCAGACTCAGCGGCTGTTAGCTTCTCCACTCGCCCCTCAATCCGTATCTGTCTTTCTAACTCAGCCCACCAAAACGTGATGGCAGCCCAAGGATTCTCGATTAACTGCTGCCCTTTGTTACTTTGATAATTAGTGTAAAAGACAAACCCCCGCTGATCGTAGCCTTTCAGCAGTACCATCCGGGCGGAAGGTTTGCCATCGGGTGTTGCTGTCGCTATAGTCATGGCATTCGGTTCTGGCAACTCGGCAGCCACTGCCTGGTCAAACCAAATTTTGAATTGCTCGAAAGGATTTGGGTGGACATCCGTTTCACTCAAACCCTTCAATGTGTATTCCTTACGGAAATCAGCTACTCTAGTATTCATGTTTCTTGCCTTACAATTGACCAGTTGTGGTGGGATCTCCTACACTTTCGATGGAAGCAAGTGTAGGCTTGAAGGGAACTCCAACTGCTGCTATACTGCACACAGTCATAACCTGAGCTAATCCAAGCTCCCCCCAGCCCGCCAAAATAGCGGGGGGAGAAGAGATAAAAAGTTCAGTTGATGACCGTGCCAAGTAGATGTCCTTGACCTGTGCGCGTTGGGACACCTGTGCACGTTCCAGTAATCGGCAATTTAAAAAAGCCGATTTTTCGTGTTATCTGTTGTAGAAGTACGAAGCAACTGCAACGGTTTTGGATTAAGCTGATGCGACAGATTAATTTTTTGCTGATTTTCGCTCTATGTCTGGCACTAGTCTTATTTGGCTTGGAAAATACCCAATCTGTTTCCATTAGGATTATTGATGGTATCCAGGTTAAGGCTCCCTTGGCGATTGCCCTGATTCTATCCATGTGGCTTGGAGCAGTTATAGCCTGGTTATTCAGCTTGTGGACGCGATTTCTCAATTTTCTCGGAACTCGTAAGATGGTTGGGCAGATACACTCGAAGGATGAACAGATTAGACAATTAGAGGACGACATTCAACAATTCAAAATTGAGATTGAACAGAAACAGTTGCTTTTATCAGCATCTGACCCAATGGCAGATAATCCACTATTAGACTAATATTAGTATCGCTATTGGGGATTGGGAAAATGTCAAGGAACTGAATCTCCCCTATACCCTATAGGATTCAATACCTGAGCAATATAAGTCTAACAAAAATGTTGTTTACTCTTGTAAGTCCCCTGTTATAGTTTGCCATAACTACAGACAAAAAGTTCTTACAGGCAACCTTGAGATCAGGATCAAAGAGTTAATTATAGAAGCTTGCCCGAACATGGACTAATAAATTATAGATATGGAAGTAATTCAAGTCCATGTAGATATTTCTATCGAAGTTAACCCTAAGTTTGGAGTTTGTAAAGCAGTCAAACATTAAAGGTATGTCTTCTATATATCTCAGAAAATAATTCCCGCAACTTCGCTCTAGACTGCCTAGGCTTGTAACTAAAAGTATTAGCGTTTGTACAGTTTGCGGTGAGTCTATCGAAGTTATTAAGTTGTTCTATTTTAGGAGTTAAGTTTACTCCCCATAGAAGAATCTAAGGGCTACTAATTTACCCCTAAAAATCGCCAATTTATGGTGTCTATTCAGATAAATCCTGTTTGCTTCAGAGGTTGTATTAAAGGTCTCTACAAGAGTTCAAATTTAAGATGTAAAAGTTACGCTTTCTTATTTTCGTTCTCCTATTTGTCCTCCCTCCAAATCATACAATACCGATGCTACCGGATTTGATATCACCCCTTACAGGACTTCCGGAGTAACTCTACCTGTAGGTTCACTAAGCGTACTTCTAGGTTATAGGGTTTGGTTCCCAGTTTTGTGTAAGTCCTGCCGTCAGTTAATTGACCAACACTATCAAACAAGACATGGCTATATATCTTTAGTCAATTGAGTTGATCCTATAGATGACTACAACACCTGCTACCGAAGCGATCGCTATTCTCATTGATGTGGCACAGCGGGGAGAAATTGACCCATGGGATGTTCAGGTAATTGATGTCATTGACCGCTATCTAAGTACACTAGCATTAGAGAGTGATCCAGAACTCGGATACCGTGACACGGACTTGTCTCAGTCTGGGCAAGCCTTTCTATGGGCATCCATGCTAGTTCTACTAAAAGCCGATACCTTGGAACGTTTAGAAGAACCCGAGGAATTGGAGGAACCTGAAGAACTGGATGGCTCCGAGCAAATTGATGGCAGGGGAGATAGAGGTTTGCCTCGCAATCTAGAACGTCATCTACGCCGTCGCTCTGCTGCCCGACCCCCTAAAAGACGCCCAGTAACCCTGCCAGAGCTAATTCAACAGTTGCAAGAGATGGCAGTCCAACTGGGTGAAAACCCCTTACCTTCCCCTAAAAAAGGGACTCGCTCTACTGCCCGTAGTCAGGCAGCTCGTATTGCCCATCTAGCTCATGATGAAAACCTGACCGAGATTGCCACACGGCTGGAGGAATTTCTATCCCGCTACTGGTATGAGCTAGCGGCAGACAACGATTGGCTGAATTTAAATCAGTTGTTAGAGTGGTGGACGTTATCCCCATCATCAGTTGCATCAACTTCCCTTGGTTCTTCTTACCAGGAGGACAAACTCAGAACAGCCAAGATGTCGGGAAAAGCTGACACAGAAACAGCGATCGCTCCTATTGAATCACTAATAGGGGACAGAGTTAGTGTTTTCTGGGGACTGCTATTGTTATCTGCTCAGTCTAAGGTTGAGTTATGCCAAGAAGAATTCTACCAAGATATAAAAATCCGTAAATTGGAGTAATGAACCCCACGCTTAAAAGGGGGAATTGTAACATCAACTAGCCTTGTCAGGAAACCAGTAATTCTCAGCTGGGGTCACTCAAAGCATCACTCAAAGCATAGGTTACAGAAAATTCCAGCTTGTTTGCCCCTGTGTAATAGCGGTGGGTATGAAAAAGAGTTAGGGATTTTAGTCCCTCGTGCTAATCGTGGGTGAGAGTTCAAGGACTAGTTAGAATCGTACTCAATTGCCCACATCAACCTCTATGGATTTAGTTTAAGGAGAAAAGATACATGAAAGCCATGATTCTGGCAGCTGGCAAGGGAACTCGCGTTCGCCCTATCACTTACACTATTCCCAAGCCATTGATTCCCATCCTGCAAAAACCAGTAATGGAGTTTTTACTAGAACTATTACGACAACATGGCTTCAACCAAGTTGTGGTCAACGTCTCTCACTTGGCTAACGAAATTGAAAGCTATTTCCGAGATGGGCAGCGTTTTGGCGTTGATATTGCTTATTCCTTTGAAGGTCGGATTGTTGATGGTCAACTGGTTGGAGAAGCCCTCGGCTCAGCTGGTGGCATGCGCAAGATCCAGGACTTTTATCCCTTCTTTGATGATACATTTGTGGTGCTCTGTGGTGATGCCCTAATTGACCTGGACTTGACAGCAGCACTTAAATTCCATAAAGAAAAAGGAGCAATTGCTACCCTAGTGGCAAAACCTGTACCACGAGAACAGGTTTCTAGCTACGGTGTCGTAGTTACAGATGAAACTGGTCGAATCAAAGCTTTCCAAGAAAAACCCTCCGTGGAGGAAGCCCTCAGTACCAATATCAATACAGGAATTTACATTTTTGAGCCAGAAATCTTTAACTATATCCCCTCTGGTCAGGAATATGATATTGGCGGCGAACTGTTTCCCAAACTTGTGGAAACGGGGGCTCCTTTCTATGCGGTGCCAATGGATTTCCAGTGGGTTGATATTGGTAAAGTGCCAGATTACTGGCGAGCTGTTCGAGGTGTGCTGCTTGGAGAAATCAACAATGTACCGATTCCCGGCAAAGAAGTCGCTCCCGGAATCTATACTGGCTTAAATGTCGCAGTCAATTGGGACAAAGTAGATATCAAAGGTCCGGTTTACATTGGTGCTATGACCCACATCGAAGATGGGGCAAAGATTATCGGACCAACTATGATTGGTCCCAATTGCTGGATCTGTAGCGGAGCAACGGTTGAGAATAGCGTAATTTTTGAATACTCTCGCCTTGGAGCCGGAGTGCGTCTAGTGGATAAGCTAGTGTTTGGACGCTATTGTGTTGATAAGACTGGTGCAGCTATTGATGTTCAGGCGGCAGCCCTAGATTGGCTGATTACTGATACCCGCCAGAGTTTGCCTGTGACTGAACCAGCAGAACGACAAGCGATTGAGGAAATCCTGAGCAGCAAGATTTAATAGGTTCAGGTAAGTCCTCGTCCTTATAGAAGGCGGGGATTTACCCAGCTCAATAGCTTTAAAGAAATTTTCCAATTCAGGATCACCGCAAGACGATCACGGCTATTTGGTAGTTGCTACTTTGAAATATTGAGTATAATATAAAAAACAGATAACTGCAAGGGGCCTTAATGGTTTCGACGTGTTGGTGAAAGCTGACCCGTGATTCAGGTCGAGAGTGAGTCTTCTCTCGCAAATACCGGACTCAAAAAAATTGTAACTGCGAACAACATCGTTCCTTTTGCTCGTAAGGCTGCACCTGCTGTTGCCTAAACACCTATAAACAGGTTCGAGCGTCTGTAGTTTGACTCCGTTAACGACTACAGACTTAACCCCAACGGATGCTCTAGTAAGCTGTCTTTGGTCGGTTTGCTAGCTAAGACTTCACCAAAGCATCCTGTCATCCGGGATAATGGATGATCCCCGCTCCGAGGGTTAAAGGGGCTATGCCTGTGAATGAGCGATAAGTAAATAACCAGGGCGGACACGGGTTCAATTCCCGTAGGCTCCATTAAAAATTGACACTCCCCGGTCTAAAGACGCGGGGATTCTTGGCCGCAGGCCACGCTTCGCGAACGCTCAACGACCCGACTTGCTGTTCCTGGCCGGAACCAAGAACAGTAGAGGCCAAATCTCCCGAAGCGTTTACTGGGTCTAAGACCCAGGTTCCGGTGTGCCCCACCGTACCCAAGGCTCTTTTTAGTATGTTGTTCGCGGCGTTGTGGTCACGGTCTAATTTGCAACCACATTTACAGACGTGAGTCCTTGTCGATAGTGACTTCTTGACCACCTCGCCGCATTCAGAACAATTCTGGCGCTTTTTAGGCAGGATTTACCGCTACAGTGATCCGGCCAAACTTAGCGCCAAAGTGCTCTAACCACTTCCTAAATTGATACCAACCTGCATCATTAATAGACTTAGCGAGACAGTGGTTTTTGACTAAATTTTTAACTCTTAGGTCTTCATAGGCGACCAAGTCGTTAGACCGGATTACGCAGCGCGCAATTCTCTTTGCGTGCTCTTGACGTTGCCTACTTATTCTAAGATGCTGTCTACCTAATTTATTAATGGCTTTCCTACGGTTGGATGTTCGCGTAGCGTGGCCTACGGCCTTGCCTTTCTTTTTCCGGGAAACCCGGCGCTGATAAAACTTCAATCGCTTCTCCCCAGTCCTATAGAACCGAGGATTAGGTTCAGAATTTCCGTCAGAATCAGTGTAAAACTCTTTTAGTCCTACATCTAAGCCGACAGTACTTTTAGATGGTTCTAGTTCCTCAATCACATCAACTGAGATGCAGAACTGAACATAGTAGCCATCAGCTCTTTTGACTATCCGAACTCGCTTGATTTGTTTTTTATCAAAACGCCACAAGTCCCAAGTACCCTTGAGTTTAAGTTTTCCAATTTCTTTTTTGTCACTAAAGGTGATTGACTTCTTGTCAGGGGATAGTTTCCACCCTGACTGTTTATATTCAACCGACCTGCAATATTTTTGAAATTTAGGAAAACCTTTCTTTCCAGGTAATTTTTTCTTGCAGTTGTCAAAGAATCGCACAACAGATGACCATGCCCTCTCAGCACTGGACTGGCGAGCTGTAGAGTTCAGTTCATTAGCAAAAGGGAATTTTTTGGCAAGGACCGCACTATATTTATTGAGATCAAACTTATTGACCCCTTTGTTATCCATCCAGTACCTGAGACAACTGTTGCGAATAAATCTAACTGTCCTAATAGCTTCATCAATAGCAGAGTATTGATGTTTTCTTCCTTTTGCTTTGAACTCTAAAACAATCATCAGTTTCGACCTCGCTCCGACCATTTTAGTCTAGCGATGTTAGACTAAAATGGCAACTATTGTATCAATCTTCTTTCTAGGCGGCTAAAGCCGCTATTCGCTTTCATCCTCGGTCTAAAGACGCGAGGTAAAGAGCGTTTCGATCCTTTATAAATATTAGCATCTTCAATCTCCTTGGGGACTCCCGTTATAGTCAAAGACAAGTGCGGGACACGGGGAGTGTCAACGAAGAGTAAGCGAGGCTATTTGGCGCGCGCCAGTAACGATTTATGTTATTCGAAATCTCTCGCTATATTTGCGTGATTTAATATTTGCGTGATTTAGTGACGAGAGTAGTCAAAAATATCACCGATTCAGATTGATTTCCTGAATTGCTCCCCTGAATTGATCCAAGGACATCAATCTCAGTTTTTACAGTATTGATTTTTAGTTTATTAGGAACCATGGAAGTTGTTATTATTGAACGTGATTATAGTTAACTCTAATCATCAATCAATACTTCCACTTCTCTATTAATTTATCTTTTGATAGCAGCTCTCAAAAAGGTTCGTGAAGTCTTATTTTACTGATCAAAATAATAGCAGTTACTATCCTGTCACTAATTAATTAATCTGTTATCGATGCGTGTTTATTAGCTGAAGCTAACCCCACCTCAATCAAACATTGTAGATAGGGTTAGCTTAAGCATTCTGTTCAACCTGGATTTAGTACTATCGGGTTAACAACTTATAACGTGATCTTAATAAGCACCATGCCTATTAAAGATTACCATAATAGTTTTCACAATCAGCTTCAGGTCGTAAGCGATAGACCACTTATGTTGGTAATCCAAGTCCATAAGAACGATATCTTCAAAGTCAGTCACCTTTGAACGACCATTGGCTTGCCATTCACCGGTGATTCCAGGTTTAACTCTTAAACGCTTGTAGTGATGGCGGTTGTAGCTCATGACTTCATCAACGGTAGGAGGACGAGTTCCGACTAGGCTCATCTCTCCCTTGAAAACGTTCCAGAATTGGGGAAATTCATCAAGACTGGTGCGGCGTAGAAACCCTCCGATCCCACTGATACGGGGATCATTTTCATTTTTGAATATATGACCTTTAGCTTGGTTTTCTACTAAGTGCTTGAGTTTGTCTGCACCCACGATCATTGAGCGGAATTTCCAGATTCGGAAGGGTTTTCCATTCAGACCACAACGGATCTGACTATAAAATAATGGACCGGGATCGACTATCGACATAGCGATCGCAATGGGAATTGCGATGCTCACGGTAATTAATAATCCAACTAAAGCTCCAATAATATCAATTAATCGCTTGATATTATTGTTGGCAGACTGATGAACCTCTTGCTGAAATAAACAACTGGGTATTCTGTTATCCCAAATTGGTGAATCAATCGAGGTATAAGCAGAAGACTTGGAGATAATCACGGCTTTCTATTAGTTATCTAAATTTGATTAAACGACGGAATAATTGCTTTAAATCCCCAGGCTGATAGAACAGTTATGCTCAATAGAGCTAACTTGCTTAGGTAGTTTTTAGCCAAACTTTATGGAAGAGTCTCCTGCCATTTGTTAAAAGATTTGGTAGACACCCACGAACCCTAAAGTCTTTGTTGTAAACTAAATAGTCTATTAACCAGACCGCTGAAAACTTTAAAAGTTCCCGATAAAGTAGATTTTTTTTTAAAAAGTAACTTATATATAGGTAGATGACCTAGTCATTTTTATTGACCGCCTTATTAAGAATTTTTAATCGAAGCCTCTGCTCATAGTATTTTGATTTTTCAAAAAAAGAGTAGTATATTTTGTATCATTTCATTGAACTTTCACATTTTATCGGCGAATTCGTGAAGGAATTGTGAATTGGGGTTGAATTAATTGACTTCCAGTCTGAATTTTGGTAATAATAGTTAACTATTATTAATCAACAAATGACGGGCAATGATTAGAGGTAAAGATAATCCAATGGATGTTAAGTTGCTAGGTAGATATCCCTCAAGACTACCTCTGATACCAAATCCAAGTTAAAAACCTCCTTTATCATCAAGTCACGGGGCTAAGCCTTAGGTGAAAGGCAGGTAAACGCAAGCTGATGTAGTCGCAACTTCCCTCTCGAGTGAACTAAAAGGAGGCACTAAAAGCGGATTTAAGATCACAGATAAGTAAACACGGCTATAGCTTAGCCATGTTGCCAGCTTGGCAGCAATTTTCAAAAATTTACCGAAAACACAACGGACGCGCTTCATCCGAGTCTCGTAACAGCATCCCACGGATTACGAAGGGCTTACTCCCTGCTGCGCGAACATATCGATTCTGTAATTAAAGAAACTTGCATCGTCACAAGCCACTATTTTCTTTGCTCAAAGCTCTTGAATATTCCGAGCCACCCCACGTCCCCGCCCCAACCCATATCCCAAAAACCCCACAGCTTCTGAAACGCTCAAGCTACTTGTCACCCATTCAGGTAATCAACACCCATCTGTTCACACAAATCTGTCAAGGCATTAATAGTAGCAATGACTTCTGAATGCTCAAGGGAGTCATTGCTCACAGATGTCTTCTGGGACTCTGGTGTAGGATCACCTAAGTGCGATTGGCCTACGGCCAATCGCAATGGTGTATTTTCTTCAGACAATCCTATCCCCCAGGATTGAGGCAATTCTCCTGTTGACCAATCCATTGGTGGTTCCTGCTTCAAATCTGATCCCTCAGAGACCGACTCAGTCATAGTCACAGAGTTTTTGGGCAATAAGGTTTCCGGATGTAATTGAAAGCTATCCTTATCCTCAAGTTGAACCTGTACATCTGTTGGTTGTTGTGACGATACATCTGTTGGTTGTTGTGACGAAGGCCATACGCTTGAAGCTTCTCGTCCTAACTGCTGAGCTAGACGATTCACAAAGGCAGCAAACAACATTTCTCCCTGCATGCCTAAGCTGTGCATTTTTTCAAGTTCCTGAGATAAAGACTCTTGGTAACCTTGAAGATCTCTGTGTAGGGTCTCAAAAATCAACCGCTGGTTAACATCTATATTTTGTATAAGTTGATCAGATTGTTTTTGAAGCTGCTGTAGTTGCTCAATGACCTGTTGTCTTTCGACTACAGCAACAATCTCGTCCTGATTTGAAGGCAATCGGTTGATTGAGTCGTCACTAGTGGGATTCTTTTTTAAGTGAGCTTCCCAATTCGCTAAAATTTGAGATAGCTTTTGCGTAAAGCTTTCGACAAGGCGGTTGATTAGCCCTTGTGAGAAGTAGTCTGAAGCAAACTGCACATTTGCAGTTTGTTGTTTGGTATAGTAATCCAGCTGCTGCTTGGTACTCTCCAAATGCTGAATTTCTCGTACTAGAGACTCCCGCTGTTGCTGTAGAGCCTCCAACTCTACCTGCAATGGTTTCGTCAAATCGGTACGTACAAGATTCATTTCTTGAGTAACTGCTTGCAGGATTTGCTGCACTCCCTCCTGAACAGATGTGGTTACTCCCGTTTGAGATGGGGTGACTGTAGTACTTGTCTTGTCCGATTCTACCCCTAGCTTTTGCTGTTGGGAAACTAGGTAGCTACGAACTTTCCGCAAAACCTGGTGTGCAGCCGCTAGGTCACCAGACTTGAACCATGGTAGAGGAAAGTCAGGCTTATGGAGGATGTGGTCAATATCAGCAATCAGAGATTGAATGTCGGTTTGAGCAGTCACTTTGAAACCCTTGACGAGAACAAATTGAGTCATACAGGAGTGAGAGTCAGCCCCCTGTCTCTAATGTTAAATTGCCACAGTCACCAAACTATTACAAATTGTTCATCATGGAGCATAATAACTGTACTTACCCGATGTGATTATTGCCAACCCTTCTACCAGAATTAACCTACCTCAGCTTACTGCAAGTAGTGTAAGAATCTTGGTTTGTCAAGGCAATTTTACTCATATCAGTCATTGTCGTTGGTCTACCAAAGGTGGTGAGGTTAAGCAGATCTGTTTCATTGGCTTCTTTTAGTTGACACAGGCACACTCCCTGACTCACGTGATTTGACAGCGGATCATCTATCTATTCAAGGTGTTTACGAAGCGCTCATGATCCCATGGAAGACCGATACAATTCATCTGAAGTTAACTCTAATGTTCATAATTCGATGGCTAGCACTCCTTTTTTTGCTGGCTTACCAGATCCTAGTGTCGAAAAAGCCATTGCTAATATGGTTACCCGTCGCCATCCAGCAAATCGAGTGATTTTGCTGGAGAATGACTGGGGGGGGTCTGTCTATTTCATCTTAGATGGTTGGGCAAAGATTCGCACCTATAACCTTGATGGGAAGGAGGTGACACTGAATATTCTTGGGAAAGGAGAAATCTTTGGTGAAATGGCAGCGTTAGAGGAAGTACCTCGTTCAACAGATGTGATTACCTTGACCCCTACAACTATTGGTAGTATACCCGCTCAGGATTTTACTGAGTTAATTCATACGGAACCTTTGGCTGGTGTCCACTTAGCTCAGTTGATGGCAAAGCGTTTGCGTCAGGTTAACCGACGCCTACGCTTGCGGGAGTCAGATAGTACCTCACGAGTGGCAGACACGTTGTTGTTTCTAGCTGAAGGACAAGGCAAATTGAAACAAAGAGGAACGGAGATTCCTAACTTACCTCATCGAGAGATAAGTAGCCTGAGTGGATTGGCGCGGGAGACGGTCACACGAGTCCTGACAAAGCTGGAGAAGAAAGGCTTGATCATGCGGGATCACGATACCCTTTTTATCTGTGATCTGCCTGCTCTGGAAAAGATGATTATCTAGTTTTGAGATATAAGGTATCTCCAAATGAGGAGAAATTTGAGATGGGCTAAGATGCAAGGGTACTTTAACAGTATCTCTTCTGTTATCATTTGTCCCTTTCCTCAAGAGGTTACTAAATTTGCATGAGTGATTCTTTTGATGATAGTCAAGCGGCTTCACAAGATCTCTTTGCCCAATCTAAAAACAAACCCACAAAATCAACAACGGAATTCCCTAAGAGCAATGCTGATGTAACTGAGATGGGGGATCAATTAACTGGGGAGCCAAATCACCCACTAGAAAATAGAGAACCTAGAGCAGTCTACAAACAATCCACTTCTGCTCACTCCCCTAGCCTGAGCAATGGTCTAAACCCTAGACCTAAGACACCTATAACCATGGTAGAAACAGCGTTTCTGGCCAGTACCGCCAGCTTGATTTGGCTGATTAATTATTACTTTCCTCTCGGACCAATACTCAAAATGTTTTTCCCAGTGCCGATTGCTTTAGTTTACCTAAGGAGGGGCAGTAGGGCATCCTGGATGGCAGCACTGGTTTCGGGGTTGTTACTATCAGTGCTTATGGGAGTAACTCGCAGTATTATCTTTTTGGTTCCTTATGGTCTGATGGGGGTGCAACTGGGAGCTTTTTGGAAACGTCGAGCTAGCTGGCTGCTTTCTATTAGCATGGGTACGCTAATTGGTACAATAGGCTTCTTTTTTCGGTTTTGGTTGTTCTCAATTCTATTGGGAGAAGACCTCTGGGTTTACGTAATGACCCAGGTGACAGGATTATTGGATTGGTGGTTTCTCAAGCTGGGCTTGCTATTTCAGCCCAGTCTATTTCTAGTTCAAACCCTGGCTATAGTAATGATTATTATCAATAATGCCATTTATTTATTCGTGGTGCATATTGTAGCTTTACTCATGCTTGATCGATTAGGAAACCCGATTCCTAGACCACCAAACTGGGTAAAAGTTTTGCTGGATTACGATTGAGCTATTAGCCATTGGTCACTTGTAATTGATAAGAGGCTGTTTGTTATACTTTGAACGGTCAGCTTACGCGCTACTTGAAGGCTATGCTTTTTTGCGCAAATAGTTATCAGCTCTGAGCCCTTGGAGCTTAGAGCTTAAGCTTTATCGATTACCTTTATCCCAGCTTATGCCCGTGTAAATTATGGCAATCGTTATTTTATTTGATTGAAATTTATGGAATTATATTGCTAACTAATGTGTGTGAAAATGTGTGTTAAAAAATAGTCCTATTAACGAGTTAAGTATTTACTTACTTTATTTGCTAATTTGACAAAACGATTGTTTAACTTGAACCAAAGTTTACTTTTACATTTCACCATAATTCATCTTTAGTATAGCATTTGTTTATATTTATTTTTCTATATCAGATAAAAACAAAACACTAAGAATTAAGGACTAATGATCCGAGTTTATACCCAGCAGGTAAAGGGAAAACGGTGGTTACAACAGTATCAGGGATGCTCACCGGTATTTGCTTGTATTTTAGGATTCACTGCTACTGGGCTGATTCCAGGCATTTCTGCGGCTGGTGCTACCCCAGATGATCGTCAGTATACTGCGATCGCTGATGCTGAGTTTTTGGTCAATGGAGTTACTCGCCAACCTCAATATCCCCTTCCTCCTCTAACTGTGGGAGTATCCCCTGTCTTGATTTCCCGTGCTGTAGTTGAGGCATTTAACCTACCCATTTATATTTTCAATGCTGGTTTACCTCACCCTCCGACAGTACCAGCCATTGACTTAGCAGGAATACCAGCTAAGTGCCTAACTTCTGGCAATGCCTTGCCCCTGGAAATAGTGAAACGGCTATTTCAGCAAGGTTTACAGTGGGGAGAAAAGCTAGCAAGTGTGGTTGGTGATAGCTATTTGATTATCAGTGAGTGTGTGGTTGGGGGAACTACCACCGCACTTAGCCTCCTCACTGCTTTGGGGATTGATGCCGCTGGTAAGGTTAACAGTAGTCATCCCCAGTGCAATCATGATCAAAAGTGGGAGGTAGTGAAGCTGGGGTTACAACGAGCTGGGTTAGGGGGTAGCGAACCTAGGAAGAAAACTTCACCGTCTCACCCCCACCACCCCGCACCTATATACTCCCTCACCCCTTCACCACTTGATCACTTAAAGCTAGTGGCAGCAGTGGGAGATCCGATGCAAATTGCAGCAGCAGGTATGGCAATGGCAGCTAGTCGTCGCTGTGGCGTTTTACTCGCTGGTGGTACCCAAATGCTAGCGGTTTATACCTTAGCACAGGCATTGGCAGAGTCGGGTTTAGCCTACCCCAGTATTATTGAGGGTAATTCCCTAGCATGGCAACCAGCACAAGTAGTTGTGGGAACAACTCGCTGGGTGGCAGAAGACTCGACTGGTGACACAGTTGGATTAGCAAAAGATATTGGGAGTGTACCCCTTTTGGCAACACAATTGAGTTTTAGCCAGTCTCGTTATTCTCAGCTACATGCATATGAGCAAGGATATGTCAAGGAAGGTGTGGGTGCTGGAGGATGTGCGATCGCAGCCCACCTTTATAAGGGCTGGAACTCGGCTGAATTACTTCAAGCCATTGAAAACGTAGTGGAGCAATATCGTCTTTCTCTGAGGTGATTGTTGTTGAAGCCAGTGAAAAAACACTTTACAGTCTGACCAAGTTAGTTAAAAAATCACAGAGGTGCTGATTTGTTTTCACTATTAACCTTCAACCCTTAGACTAATTTGGAGAAGACTGCCAATTAGGAATGAATTCGCTGTGCTAGGAGTTGTTCTTCTAAGGCAGCAATCCGATTGTAGGCTGCTGTAAGTTGGGCAGTTAAGCGTTGAACTTGAATATCGGCAGAGATATTATTGTTACTATTGCTAGAGAAACTACCTAGCCCAGAGTTACTATCAATCAGCACATCTTTATGTTGGGTTAGTAGGTTAATGGAACTTTGACTTTCCTTGACCTGGGGTATGGGTTGCCCACTTGGATCAGCTTGCTGAGTTTCCTGTCTTGAACTATTTTTGAGTTCAGAAAGGCCTTCTGAAAGCTTCAAACTGAGTTTTTCGATGGCTTCGCACAGAGTATCCACTCTATGACTTAGAGCCATGATTTGATTTTGATATTCATCCATAGGATTTTAAACTGCCATAACTTAGTTCTTTTTTCATCCTAGTCACTGAACGATCAAAATCCGATGAATTGCTGATTTATTTAACTATTGTCAAAAATCAGCTCTAAACTCCTTAGAGTCTGTTTTCCAGAGTGATTTTTTCAAAAATGCCAGATAGCCGCTGTATATCTTAATATTTACCCTGATTAATTCAGCTTTAATTAATAATTGTCTTTTATACCAAGTTCTGCACTACAATAATTAATTATCACAATCGGTTTTTTCGGAGTTAATTCCTTGGCAATAGTAACTTTTAATACATAACATACTGATAACTTTCCTCATGTAATTACCTTCTCCAACTTCTATAGAGATGGTAAACTAATAGCAGTTGACAAGATAAGCAATAAGTTTATTAACCCCTATATATAAATATTTATATACCCCCATCACTTTATCTTACAAAAGCCCTTGCCTTAGTCCTTGACTTGGATTAGTTTTGTTAACGATACTATGAGTAGTTGTTAATTGATTAGATTGACTAGATCTAGCAGATGACTGTTGGTCTAAGAAGTCACAAAAGTTAGTTAATTGGTAATAGCTATGGTAATTGCTATTGAGCCAATGTAAATTAAGGTCAAAGAGTTGGTAACTAGAGGAAATTCAGAAATACTTATGAAGCGACGCTCCTTGATACTAGGTGCTAGTACCATAGCCCTTAGTCAGTTAGCATCTGGTTGTACTGGACAACAAGCCTCTTTAAAGGTAAGGCTGTTGCAAAATTCAATCCCAGTTCAGCTGTTGGGTGAATTTCGTAAGACCTTAACACTACGGGCTAAGCTAAATTTTGACCCGGAGAAACAACTATCTGCTTTATTCCAACTCCTGACAACCTTGAAAGAGCAAGGCAAACCCAACAATAATCAAGGTCGCTCCCTCCTAGATTTGATCCGGATTAGGTCTAGGAAATCGATAAGTCCTGATTTAGTTACCTTAGGAGATTATTGGCTAAAGTCAGCCATTGATGAGGAATTGATCCAACCTTTGAACATACAAACGTTGCCAGGATGGAAACAACTGCCGCCAGAGTACCAGAAACTCGTCACACGTGACCAAACTGGTCAGCTAGACAATTCAGGAAAAGTTTGGGGTGCTCCTTATCGTTGGGGTGCTACTGTCATTGCCTATCGCCGTGACAAGTTCAAAGCCTTAGGGTGGACTCCCACTGATTGGAGTGACTTATGGCGTGAGTCTTTACGCGATCGCATTTCTGTATTAGACCACCACCGAGAAGTGATTGGTTTAACCTTGAAAAACCTAGGCTTATCCTATAATCAACAGGATTTAAATCAAGTCAAAGACTTGAAACCAGCACTTCAACAACTGGCTAAACAGGTTAAATTCTACAGTTCGGATCACTACCTAAAACCTCTAGTTTTGGGGGATACCTGGGTCGCAGTCGGTTGGTCTACGGATATCCTGGCACTAAGAACACGCGATCGCCAAATTGAGGCAGTGGTGCCTCAGTCAGGAACAGCCCTGTGGTCAGATGTATGGGTAAAACCGGTATCAGTTAGCTCTGCTTCTGAGTCCTCAGAAAGTAACTCTGAGTCGGATTTAAGCAAAAAGTGGATTGAATTTTGCTGGGATAGCAAATCAGCCAAGGAAATTTCTCTACTGACTAATGCTGCTTCCCCGATTCTGGTTAATATGCCTCGGGAGAGGCTGCCACAAGAGATCCAAACCTTACCTCTACTGCTGCCAGAAGCAGCAATTCTCAACAAGTGTGAATTTCTCCATCCCTTACCAGAGTCTACAGAAAAGCAGTATGAATCCTTGTGGAAAGAAATGCGAAGTACGTGAAAATTCCCTGTTCTAGTTTTGTGATAACTGGCAAAAGGCCGAGACTTTGCCAGCTAAAGGGACTTGGCCAGGTATACATACTTCCACCTGGCACATGGAATTACCATCACAGGTATAAGCTCCTAAAGGCTTTCCTCGCTGGTTAAATACTCTGGTATTGTAGTCATAATCCCTGGCAACGTTTCCCATTTTGTTAATAAAAGCATACCTACCTAGATAGTTAAGCAGACTCCAGAGTTGGCGATTCACTACCAAATCTACCCGGCCTTTACTCGGATAAGCTAACCAATTATCCAGTAGCTTACCGCCAAACTGTTCATCAGCCCACCAGAAACTTGGAGTAGTGAGCTTAGTTTGAGAGATAGTATCAGCAGTAATCACAGACCCATCAGTAGGAAGATTATTTGGTTGCAGTAAATTCAAATTCACAGCTTCTGTGTCTGGTTGCACTTTTACAGTCTTTTGAGCTAAAACTGGTTTAGGCTTCCACCCAACCAGAAAACAGCTCTCTAGAAACACAACGCACAAGACACAAGCCACAACAGACAAGGGATGTATTTTACTAACGGTGTTTCTTTTATCCATCAACCAACCTTAAATAATTAAGAATGTAGAATTAAGAATTTAGAATTAAGAATGCCCGAATTCTACATTCTGCATTCTGCATTCTGCATTCTGACAGACAACCTACCCTAAAGCGAATACGGCGCGAACAACCAACTCACCTTATCCCCACAAACGACGCCTAGGAGAACCATTAAGACGCTGGTGGGTATCAGAGAGTAAGGAAGGAATATCCAGTTGTTCGGGGCAACGGGGAAGACAGTCACCACAATGGGTACAACGGTTTCCCTTGACCCCCCTAAACCAATGACCAGCATTTTCAAACATTTGATAGCGATATTGACCAAACTCGGTCATGTCGTAAGCCAAAGCAAGATTGCGCAGCCGCAAGACTTCTGGAATGTTAATGGTTTCTGGGCAAGGTAGACAAGCGTAGCATTGACTACAGCGGTCAGTTCCTAGAGCATTGTTCAAGTGGGTTTCCAAACGAGAGAATGCTGCCACTTCCATTGGGCTCAAAGACTCGTCTCGGTTCGCCACACTTAAAGGCAGGGTCACCTCATCTGGGTTAGCCGGTCCAATACTAAGGGTGGTAATGCGACGATCGCTTAATAAAAATCGATAGTTCAGTTCCAGTGGCGAGAAGGGATGGCACAGTTTCTCTAACTTTGGTGGTGGGGTGTAGAGTTTGCCTCCTTTATCAGCAGGAGATATGATGAAGATACCCATATCCTTGTGATCAGCCAATTGAATCGCCGCAGCATTGCGTTGAAAGAAGTAATAGTAATGCAGGTTGATGAATTCAAAAAAATCTGTTTGAATTGCCCCTAGAATCACTTCTATTGAACCGTGGGTTGAGAAACCAACGTGGCTTATACGTCCCTGGGCTACGGCTTTTTGGACAGCTGCCATACAGCCACTGTCAGACTTTACCCAGGACAGATGCTCTTCAGTGTTAATCCCATGAATTGCTAAACAATCGACATACTCAAGCTGTAGACGTTCTAAGGAATCATTAATCCACTGACTCATCAAATCAGCATCGGGGGTTGGTTGAATCTTGGTGGTGATATATAGCTGGTCTCGTGGTACTGACAATCCAGCTTTCAGGATGTTACCAAGGTACTCTTCACTCTTGCCGTAACCCCTGGCAGTTTCCAGGTGGTTAATTCCTTGATCGATTGCCTGTTGCACCGTCTTCTGAGCATTTGACTCAGATGCTAAGCAACGCATGGTGCCGCAAGAAAATACTGAAAGCTGGAGATTAGTTTTACCAAACCGCCGATAATACATGTTCCCCAACTGCTGGAATAATCAAAGTCTTTGCTTAAAACCTTAGTTGCCCGAAAAACAGTTGCGCAAAAAGCTCAGTTGATAGCCATCGATTGTCTTGGGGTATAGCTTCGGGTATAGCTTCGGGTATAGTTTGGGTCATAGTTTGGGATATATCCATTTATCCCAACGCTCACTTGGGGTAGAGCATCTGGATTAGAGAATCTGGAAAACTCTCACCAATGGCTAAATGGTAAGGCTTTCAGAAACATCTCCATAATTTTTTGACAGAGCAATTAATATATTTTTGCTGTTAAATCCCGTTTAATCCCAATATTTTGGCTTTAGCTACCACGACTATATCCTCCACGGTGAAGAAAATCTTCTGGGCGGATATTAGATACAAATTCCCGAAAAGCTCGACGCTCCTCTTCATCCTTATCTTGGTCTACAGGTATCGAAGCATCAGCAATAACTTCTTCCATCACCCAAATCGGACTGCCAGTGCGTAGGGCGATAGAGATGGCATCACTTGGTCGAGCATCAATTTCTTTCTTTGTCTCACCCTGACTAACACAGAGGCTGGCATAGAATGTGTTATCTTGGAGAGAGTGTATGATAACACGATCCAGGGTTATGCTCCACTTCTCTAGATAATTGGCCATTAGGTCATGGGTGAGGGGACGTGGTGACGTTTGAGATCGGGAGAGAACACGTCTGCATTCCAGTCACGAAGGAA
>NZ_JAAHHS010000369.1 GCF_010692395.1 Moorena sp. SIO3H5 | reverse complement strand
ACTGGCAAGATGCCAGTTCTACGCCTGATGCCAGTTCTACGCCTGATGCCAGTTCTACCCCTGATGCCAGTTCTACCCCTGATGCCAGTTCCACCCCTGATGCCCATTCTACAGGTGCGACCCAAGGCCGCGAGGGATTGCTCGGGGTCTTGGGTCGCACCTACTATTAAAATCATGCCATTATTAAGCAACGCCCTATCATCTAATACCTAACACCTAATACCTGTCCAAGGGCGAAAAGCGAGCTACTGACTATCTTTCACAAGCCTTAGTATGGACCTAGAATCCAGTTACCAGGAGCTTCTGGGTCGTCACTGTAAAAGAAATCATGGACATGCTGTAAAACCTCTTTTTTACTGAGATGTCCATCGCCATTTAAATCAAGCTTTGAAAAAATTTCGTCAGTCAAGTTTCCATCTGAGAAGTGAGAGAGGAAGCCCTGTTTGTACTCTTGACGAGAAATCTCTCCATTGCCATCAACATCCAATCGCTCAAAAATCAAATTAGTTAGCTTGGCGATCACATCTTCTTCATAGGATCGTTCGTAGGACTGTGAGGTTTGAAGTCCTGATTGGCGCTCTAACCACAAAGGCCGATATTGCTCCTTGAAACTAAGTTGTTTGGCTTTATGTTCCAGAAATTCTTCTAGAGTCACTTGGCCATCATCATTAATGTCCACTTCTTTTTGCAAGTTCTTCCATAAAGTTTTAAACTGAGAAAAAATGATGTTATATTCCAAGGAACCCGGTTGATAACCTTGAACTTTTGCCTGAGACTGAGCCATCCTTTCATAGTCAGCTTCAGTGATGACTCCACTACCATCAACATCGTATAAATCGAAGAGTTTCTTCAGTTTTCGCTTCTGCAATTCGGTTAGCACCATAGGTTTCTCCTGTTATCAAAAACCTTAACTTAATCACTAATGGCAGCGATGAAAGGAAAGACTTTGTAGTGCATCGCACAGATGCCTTCCTCAGTTGTCATATAAGTCCCCATCGGGGTTTTTGGGCTACACCCTGCACCAAATATCTTGCACTGACACGGTTGAAATACTCCCGTTAGGATAGTCATGCACTGAGCAAACTGGACATCAGCGAGTTTTAATTTGGGTAGGTTAAATTTTACTTCAGCATCAAATTGAACGTACTCAGACCGCAGTCTTAATCCTGAAAAATCAACCGAACCCATGCCACGCCACTCATAGAATTCACGGGGTTCAAATACCTGGCAAATGGTTTGTAGCGCTTCTGAATTGCCTTCTGCTGGTACTTGTGCCTGGTCTTTTAATTCTCCATGACCATCCACCAATTGCTGTAGCAGGGTTTGGGTGGCTTTCAATATGGCCTGGTGACTAGAATCAGCAATGATGATCGGTTTGCGGTAGGACTCAACAAAAAAGCGATAAGGTTCAAGACCAATTACCGAGGCAACTTCAGATGAACAAATCAACCCGTCAATGTGTATCGATGGGGAGTCCAGAATGGCTTTGATAGCCGGAATCAGGGTCATGTGGTTGCAATAAACGCTGAAGTTGCTAATCCCTTCAGCAGCAGCTTGCCCAACTGTTTGCGCTGTACTTAGTACGCTATCTTCGTAGCCTACTGCAAAGAAAACAACCTGTTTGCTAGGATTTTCTTTGGCAATTTTCAGGGCATCTTGGGGTGAGTTGATAGTACGGATATCCGCTCCTTTCCCTCGAATTTCTGAGAGATTTTGTTGAGAACCCCGAATAGTCATCACCTCAGAAAAGGTTGTCAAGATAACATCAGGTTTTTGAGCGATCGCCAGTGCATGATTAACGCGATCAATGGGCAGTGACCATGCCGCCTTACCGTAACCTTGGACAAATTCCAGATGTTCGAGAGCAATGCCATTGAGGTTATGGCGTGCAATGGCAAGGGTTTGCTCACCAGAGACTGCCATCAGTTTAACGGGGCGTCTCAGCTTTGGTGTCAACGAACTGCTAAGACGTTGGATATCTTGCAATATCGTTTGAGTTGGCTTTGATTGCAAAGATTCAACAAGTTCAGTCATGATTTTTTTCACTCCTTATTCAGAACGAATCAATGCCCTACCCTGCCAGAATTGTGTGGACTAAATCCCATAGAATGTGATACGTCGGCAGATGGCTTTCCTGAACCCTGTGAATGCTGGTGTTTTCGACGATCAGGCAGTAATCGACATCTGGGCTTGTTGCCATTTTGCCGCCCTTGCCCCCTACCAGAGCGATCGTAACCATGCCCATTTTTTTTGCTTGGGCAAAACCCCCCAGCACATTTTTAGAATTACCACTGGTAGAAAGGCCAATAATTGCATCACCTTCTCGTCCGTTAGCTAGCAACTGGCGTGCAAAAACTTGGTCAAAACCGAAGTCGTTACTAATTGCAGTAATTGCAGTAGAATCCAGTGACAGATTGATCGCCTCAAGAGAGGGTTTTCCTACACCAATGGGATGGATAAACTCAATGGCAATATGGGCTGCGTCACAGCTAGAGCCACCATTGCCCATCGCTAGAAGCCGTCCGCCATTTCGATACACTTGAGCCAAGGCACGAGCGGCTGCTACAAGGGTAGCACCATAACGCTCAAAATACTTTTTCTGAACTTCTCGGCTTTCAGCCGCTTTTTGAAGCACTGACTCTAATAACGATTGGTCTAGTACATCGCTGCTACGTGTTTTCCCCTCTAAAAAAGGGTAAAGGTTATACAAAGGTTGAGCTACAGTCATGGTTTTGACTTGGATTTTTTTTCACCACAAAAAATATGATAGCACTCGAAATAACGATTAACAGATATTTCTGCTCCGAAGTCCCAGGGTAAGGGCAAGAATCAATCAGGAGGTCTTGTTATAAACACTATTAATATCAAATTTCAATAGTGCTGAGTAATCTTGGCTTAATCTGCTGATAATCCTTGCCCGAACTCACATTTTGGATCAATTTTTATGGCGCTTACCTTGGCTTATTTACCAAGGATATCTACCCTGTTGCTATGCTAAACTAGTATCAAATAAGATGCACCCACTTCCATTAATCCAAGACGAAAGTACCTCATAGCAATTGAGAAAAATTTAATTTAAATCCCGACAAGAGACATAGTGATACCAAGGCTTGGGTGGGCTAGTGGTATCGGTAGGGAAAGAGGTCAGAATGATCGTACCATCGGGACCAGTCATCCAGCCTTGAGCTTCCACAATTCGTTTTCGCTGAGAATTCTGTGGACTAGAATTCTTTTCGGTCGATGGCTCTAATCTCTGATTCTTATCAAGATTGTGATCAGTTTCACTAAGGGTTTGATCATCAAGAGTCACCCAATCAGCAATGATGGTTTGACCAATAATCGGGTCGAGGGGACTGGCCGGAATGCCACCGCGTCCAGTAACAATAAATTCACCAAGTTCATCGACTGAGACTTTCCCACTTCTCGGACAGCTAGCAACAATGAGTGATGATGGGTCAGTTAAATTAATTGGTAGTTGATCTAATCCCCGAGATGGGTCAATATTGCCGGTATTAATGGTCACTATTCCTTGTGGACCAGAGTCAGAACTAGCATCAATATCATTAGTGCGATTTCCATCAATGGCTTCGCGCTCCTCAATCAGACGGACATCTTCGGCATCAATGGTGATCTCACCACCTTGACCCCGTGCGGCTTTGGCAATGATATCGTTACCATTACCACTTGAGGGGAAGGCAATTAAGAGGTTGGTATCAATATCAATGTTGCCACCTGTAGCTATTCCAGAAGCTTGTGCGGAGATGAGGCTTTCGTTAAGCATCACTATTGATTCTGATACGTCTAGTGTGATATTCGCTCCTGATTCCCCAGTCTCGGGAATGCCAGCAGTTTCAGCTTCTAGTGTTCCTTTGTTAAGTAACAGCGAATTAGCCGTAATATCGAGATCACCTGCTACCCCGTTGTCACTGGTTACGGTTATTATTCCTCCATCTTCAACTTTCAGGGAATCAGTATTGATGGTGATATCCCTGGCTTCACCACTTAACTTGCCCAAGCTGTCAGACAGTAAACCACTGGAAATATCATTATTAGTGGGACTAACTCCAGAGATAGTAATCGAATTAGCATGGACGTTAATATTACCAGCATTGGCTCCACTCTCACCAATGTCAAGTGGTGCGCCGAGGCTACGCTGACCAATCAGATAGTGCTCGGCAACAGTTTCAGGAGATAGGGCTGTGTTGTAGACGGCTACTTCATCAATTACACCATTGAAGGATTCATTACGAATATTCTGCCAAGCCCCGATCAAGATACGAGGGTCTTGACCTTTAAAAGCACCTTGATCATTCCGATTAATTTCCCTGCCATTTACAAAAATGGTGTTATTACCGGAAGTTTTGTCGTAACTAGCTACAATGTGATACCAAGTATTTGCTTCAATTATGTCGTCTGGTGTTTCCAAATCATTGGGAAAATCACCGAAACGAACAGAAGCTTGATTGGTCAATCTGAAATATAGACTGTTACCTTGATCATTAGTCCCTTGATCTTCGTTATGTATACCGAAATAGGATTGCCTTTCTCCAATTTCGTTTGGCTTGACCCAGGCTTCTACAGTAAAGGATTGATTGGAGATATCTAACTCTGAACCTGATTGAACAGTACCTATATCCACAGCAGTATCATTATTGCCATTAAATTCTCCTGCTGTACCGGATATCCCTGGAACACCTTGAGTTACACCTTCATAGGTACCGTTGAAGCCATTGCCAGTAGCATTAAAAGCGGTTGAGCCACTAGTTTCATCAAGACTCCAGTAGACGATTGGGTTATCACCCAGCACTGCTTCGTTATAGGTTTTGTTAGGATCATCGAGTACTTGTTGCACTAGGTTGACTGGGTTAAATCCTTGGGTACGGGTTGCAATAGTGCTCCCGTTGGTGAGGGATAGGGAGTCAGTCCAAATGTCAATATTTCCACCATTACCACGACTTTTAGCCCCTACTTCACTCAAGATATTACTGTCATTGGTGAGAACAACTGAGTCAGCTTCTTTTACAGATATGTTTCCAGCATTTCCTGGACCGAACGTAGCAGCAGAAATTTCACCCCGGTCTCGGAGGGTGAGCTGATTTGTTGAGATAGTTATCGGTCCTGCATTACCTGCCCCAGCAGTGCTGGAATCTACTTTTGCTGTATTTGTAATGGCAATAGAGTTAGCCTTAATGTCAACGTTACCGCCATTACCTCTAGCACCTTCTGCTACCTGACTTAAAACACCGCTGGCTATAGTGTCATCGAACTGATTTACCAGATTCCCATCAAAACTGATGTCCTCTGCTCTAATTGTGACGTTACCTGCGTTTCCTTTTCCCTCTGTGGAGGCAAATATTCGAGCACCGTTAGTTAGATAAAGTGACCGAGTGTCAATATAAACATTGCCACCACCGTTCTTGCCATCAGTGGCTTCACCACTTGAATTAACCCGAGTCAGGATAGAGTTTTGGCCTCCATCCAAGATTACTGAATCACTAGCGCGAATGTTGACACTGCCACCATTTCCCTCTCCGATCAGGTTAGACTGTAGCGAGGCATTGGTTACAGAAACCGACTTGGCTTCGATATTAATATCACCAGCAATACCAGTACCTTGTCCCTCGACACTAGTGACGGCACCACCACCCCTAGTGTCAGGTTCACCACCACCAAAAGAAACCGTATCCCTGGCAAAAATATTGATATTGCCCGAGTTCCCCCAAGACTTTCTCACATTACCTGTTCCAAATAGATCTACCTCTCCAACTCTGGCTTGCAGTTGAGCGCCATCGTTGACAACTAAAGAACCTGTGGTAATGAAAATTCCACCACTGTCAACGATAGGTTTTGGTTCAGCGTTTCGATCTATGTCGTTGAGAATATTGTTAACGATGCCACTAGTCTGACCATCTTGGGATTGCCCTTCAAAGGTGACTGTGTCATCAGCAACAATAGTAACTGTCCCGGCATCTGCCTGATTAAAGATACTGGTGTCGATCTTAGCATTATCAATGACAAAGAAGGTACTTGTTTCGATCTGAGCACCGTTTGTGGCAAAGAGCGAGCCAGTATCGATCGTGATATCCCCACCCTTTTCTGTTCCGGAAGTGTTGCTAATAATAAAACTTCCGTCAAGGGATAGTTGATCGTTTGTAACCACAGTAATATCCCCTGCTTTACCAGAAGCGGAAGAAGCATCAATGCGTTCCCTGATGTCAATCCCACCTCGATAATCAATAATCACCTCACCACTATTTCCCACAAACCCACCGAAATCGTCATCGGTGCGGAGTGCTCCAATCTCAAGGGTTTTACTAGGATTAGCTCCATTCGGTTGATACTGATTGGTTAACAATACTAGTCCATTGGGAGCATTAATCGAGATCTCACCAATTTCGATATTTGCACTAGTAGCAGCACTACCAAGGTTAGGGGCAAGATTTCCACTATCGGTATTTCCTGGAAAACCTCCCAGTAATGTCCAATCTATGCCAGCACGAATATCTAAAGTAGGTTGACTACTACCATCAATTACGACAGATGTTCGTGCTTGATCCGACAAGGTCACATTAGCCAGACTAGCCAAGAACGGATTGGAGTTATCGGGGCTAATGGCATTATCAGCGGTATCGGTAGAGTTAATCTCGATGTCTCCAACGGTAACACTCCCTCCTGCCAAAATATGGAGTGACGCTCCGGTATAGTTTCCTAAACTGACATCTCCATTAGTCAGAATAATCGGATCATCGGTACTGACTAAATTTCCGGGTAACCCATCCAACTGTTCGATGCTGATATTTCCGTCAGCGGTATAGTGAGCATCCCCTGCTATGGGATTAGCAGAGCGCAACCGTAAATCAGCACCAGCAAATAAACCACTATCGGTATGGTTATGAGCTGCAATATCAATTGACTGATTCCCCTGAATTAGCAGCAAGCCACCAGAGTAAGCTCTAAACGGTTGCGCTACACTATCCCTGATGCTGACTGTATCTTCTCCGAACAGCGTCAAATTCTTACCAGCCTCCAGTTGACCCTGTAAATCCAAGTTGCCAGCGGCTAGAGTTAAATCTTGTCCTACTGCTAAATTCCCAGCATTGGTAATTGTGCTCCTGGGGTCATGTTTACCATACTGCAATCCTGGGGTGATATTAATCGTTAACAGTGGCGGAGCTTCTGGGGATGTCGCACTAAATTCCTGCCCATCACCAAATACCAAACTATTGGCAGTAGAGGCGAAAAACGAACCAGCTACATCTAATTTTGCATTTGGTCCAAACACAATACCATTGGGATTGAGTAAAAACAGATTCGCTGCACCATCTACTCCTAAAGTACCTAGAATATTCGATAGATTACTTCCAGTTACTCGTGTTAAAATATTCTCAATCCCAGAGGGATTAGCAAAATAAACTCGTTGTAGTTCTCCTACATTAAATTTCGCAAAACTATGGAACAAATTCTCCCCACGAGTTGCTCCCCCTTCAATTAAATCTGCCAGCGCCCCCTTGACCTGTACATTAGGAGTTACCCTTGACGCTTCATTTCCCAAGCTACCATCGGGAGTAATGTCAGCTAAAACTGGAGCATAAAACCCCCAAGCTAAACATCCGGTTAAGCAAATTATCCTTAATTCTAA
>NZ_JAAHHS010000368.1 GCF_010692395.1 Moorena sp. SIO3H5 | reverse complement strand
TCTTTTCCCCCGGAAAATTGATATATTCCACATCACCTTGCCCTGGTGGTATTTCCACCAGCAACTTCCTGTTTTTATGCAAGGTGTCTGTGATTGTCACCTCTCCTGTGTATTGTTCGCCTGTACGAGTATCGAACGCTATATGATAATCAATGCTGCTTTTCTTATGACTTATACAAACCGACTCATTGGCTTCAAGGCTTGCTCCGCAAGAGAAATTGTATGCTATATCGCACTCTGGTTCAAGAATTTCGCACGCGATGGCCGGCTTGGTTATGAAAACAAAAGCGCACAAGCACATCACTAGGGCTACCGCGATACATGTGATGCCTTTAAACCTAGGAGGGTTTTGTTTATATACCATAGATTGAGTGAACTAATTTTTATTGGTCTTTATTATCATACTATTTCCTATTCTTTTCATGCTTTTTGATATACCATTTGTTTACGTTCCATACCGATAAAGCTCGGTACGAACATGTACCGCTCGGCATTTATGATTCTGGTTTATGGTTGGCACCCTTCTCGGATTTAACCCATAATCTCTCAATTAGTGTGGATAAATTGATGGCCTCTGGTGAGTTAAGTCAATTGCGGCAAGTTGCGTTTGTTTTTTTCGGGGGTTCAACCGCAAGGCCAGGACTACTGGAGCTTTATTTGGGATTTCACCCTTAATGGTGAATCGGTTAGGTTTATTACACTGAACAAGTCTCTTACGTAGTATGTCAATTTCTCGGTTCCTTCGGGCTTTAGTAAATATACCACTTGTTCTAGTCCTTGATGATCTTCCTCCGACGCTACGAATTTCGCCTGCTTGTACCCGGTGTTTATGACAAATACATCAATTCTCGCGTGCTCCGGCCAATCTTGATTAGACACTATTACACCGGTATTCAACGTGAGTTCGTTCTCACATTCTATAATTGGGTCTGGTCCGAGCCCACCCTACCGAGGCTAATTCATACCTTGCTGAAAAATCTGTTGCTGGTGGGCAGTGCTTACTTTGACTATGGCTTGCGGATATGATCTGGCTGATGCACTGCCCACCCTACCGAGGCTACTAGAGCAATCCTAATTCAAACGAAGCTGAAAAATCCGTTGCTGGTGGGCAGTGCGATCATTGACTATGGCTTGCGGATCTGACTAGCTGATGCACTGCCCACCCTACATCTGCTCTTCCCTTTTCCCTCTTACCTGCTCCCTGCTCCGAAGTCCCTGCTCCCTAAAAACCAGAAATTTTTACCTCACAAGTCGTAGAATTGCTATAAATGTTTGTTATGGGGTTATTTGCGTCGCTATGTTTCCGATGGCGGTGACTACATTGATATTCGCAAGGGCATCTCCAATGGATGCCCTCTTTCTCCACTAATAGGAGCGTTATTTCTTAAGCCTTTGGATGACCGGATGGCTCGGCTTGCTTGTTTCAATTGTTTGATACATGGACGATTGGGTTATTCTGGCACCGACCCGCTGGAAGTTGCGCAAGGCCATCAAAGCCACTAACGAGGTGATGAATGAGTTAAAGGTTCTCAAACATCCCGAGAAGACCTTTATCGGTCGCATCGCCAGTGGCTTTGATTTTCTCGGTTATTGGTTTTCGACCTCGGGTTTAGGAATCGCTCGGAAGACCGTGGAACGGATGCTTGAAAATCTGACTCGGCTTTATGAGCGAGGTGCGCCCAGTGAGCGCATTGAGGCATATTTTCAACGCTGGTGGCGATGGGTGAAAGGTGGGATATCTGCGCAATGGCGGAGCGTCTTTCAATCAGGTTTTACCCTTCGGTTGATCGGAATGACTCAACCGAAGGGTAATGGGGGAACCTGGGGGTCTGGCTATTTCCACAGATGAGTTATCGCGAGATGGGATTTTGAACCTCCGAGAACACTGTTGAACTGACTGATTGGTTGTGTACGGACCACCTGTCGGTTCGTGTTTGGTGTTGTATAAACCAATTTATTATGTACACACCAAACCTTCCTAGCGCTATTCCTGTGCCAACGACAAAACATCGCCACCATTGTTGCATCCACCTCCCTACTTGGGCGGGTGCAGTTCCTGTCCTTTGTATGATTTTGCGTGGATTGTTGCCCATAACTTTGTATATCCACAATTAGACAAATAATATACGCCATCTGGAAGGTATATATTGTCGTAGGTGTCATCTAATCCCGCTCTGCTTAAATAGTAATCAATATTTCCGTTGTCTCCATCTTCACAACCCTCTTTTTCCGATAAACTAAGTAATCCATACTCATACTCATCATAGTTGTATACCTCGATTTCCAGCTCTTTTTCCGGATTTTCAGTTCGGAACAATAGGAATTCCGATGTATCTCCATTACCCGGTTCGAGGACACTGGTGCAATCACTATAATCTTCTGTGACCGGAACAACTACGCAGAAGAGGGAATTGGCTGATGCTTTTTCGATTCCTGGCCAAGCCAGTGCACAGGCCGTCGTTAGCAGCAGACACGCCATCATCGCTATCACTTGATCAAATAAACCCAACGAAGATCTATACATTTTTTTCATGGCTTTTCTACAGTTAAAGTACCTTGTTCATACAAATGGTTGAAATCGTCGTCCCACGGTGGTTTATAAGTACGACCCTTTATTTTCGCGCTATATAATCCTAGTCCTTACCATTGCTCTGTGCCTTCTATACCTCCAGGATGAATTATACACCAATCTAGTTCAATTACTTTTTATTCGACTTACGTCCTGAATTTACCGAACCGCAACCCCTAAAAAATCCAATTCCTTTCTTCATTCCTTCCCAATATGGTTCGTCCCGCTACGAAAAAATTGGGTGAGACCAACCTTTTATCCACAGCCTTACACGAAACCCTGACACCGATTCGTCAAACCCCTCTGTACTAGACTTCTCACTTTTTAATTGGCAAACACCATCTGTGTTACAAGTAACTGCCGATTGGATCATGGTGGCCGGTTTTTTCTCGGGGGGTGGGGTGCGCTCCCCATACTGTACATTCCGTATGTAGGTTTATTCACGCTCCCCATACTCCTTGAGCTGAATGCAATCCAAACGCCTCCCCATCGGGGTGGCTTTGCATACCTTTTGACCTGCGCAAACGGCATTGGTTACCCAGTGCCTCCATATGGGGTGTTACAGCTGCTCGAGAATCTAAGCCTCGATAAATTCACCAACACACACTCAGCAACCTTTACCCTGTACCTACTACAAACCGTCGGAATTTGTCCTTGGCCTATCTAATCTTCCTCTATAATATGAAGCGGATGCCACCTCGATTTCCGTTGAACAACCCTTTTTTATTCCCCTGTCTGGTTTGCCTCCGGAGAAATGTGCATTATCGGTGAATTCTTCACCAACGGGTTTTTTGGTTTATTAATGTATGCCTAGCCATCTATACCCAGATAACACAATGAACGAAAACGTGTGTTTTATGCTACCGATTTTTGATTTTGGGAGTCAAAGTGTATTTGCTTGTGAGGGAAAAGTAGGGTGCTAAAATTGGTTGTCCTATGATCATATCAGTGCTGCTTGCTCGATGCTTACTTACATGCCCTTATAAAAGCCCACGCCCGAGCACTTGCTGCTAAACTTGACTCTCCCCGCTTTAAAAAGACGGGGATTCGTGTTTGTTCCATAACCGAACTCTTACAGGCGTAGTCAAAGCGCCCCTACTGAGTTCTATCAGGTCAGAGCCGTTCGCGAAGCGTCGGCTTTGCCGAATAGTTCCCGCTACTTTTCTAATAATATTTAAAGCACCATTGCCGTCTGCGTTGACATACAAGTTCGACGCAGTTCGATATAATCCACGCTTGACTCTCTTGCCTGATGGCTTCCAATCACTGGGTTTTTCACCAAATACGGGAAGACTGTCATTATCTAGAGAGCTTGCCTTGCTTGTATAGCTTTCCTCTGCTTCAATGAATTCAATCCCAAAAACCTGACACATTTGGGATATTCGATATTTCAATCTAGCAGTAGGAATCTGAGTGAATTTTTGATGGTTTTTTCTTCCTATGTTAAGGCCATTTTTTTGCCCCTTGTTCCATCCAAATACAATAGTCCCAATTCCGTTTATAAGACAGTGATTGATGACCAATCTAGCAGCTTTATTGACTCCGTCACGCATTTGACGGTTTCGTTTTTCTGTTATATTTGCTAGTTGTTTTGTCCAGTAATCTTTTCCATGCCCTTCCTTAAGAAATGAGACACGCTTGTTGTACCACTGATTCAAGCTCTTAACGTGCTTGCCATCAATTATGAAGCCATTACCTAAGGTGTCAACGCATGTCAACCAATTATCAATTCCATGGTCAATACCCAACATTCTACTAGAATCTATGTTGACACCTTTTGATTCTATCTTGTAGACAAACTCTACATAAAACTGTCCGTTTCTTGGTAATATCCGAACTTCTTTGATGCTTTCCCAATCAAGGTTAGAAGAAAACTCGACATAAAACTCAGATAGTCCAAACCATGCTTTAACCTGCCTACCTAGTGGAAACCGAAGTTTGTTCTTGACCAACTTTAGCCATCTTTTCGGGTATGAGACCTGGGGGGGCGACGAAATAAGCTAAAACCCAGACTCTATAAGCGACCTAGCCCTTAGACCTCGTTGATAATACTTTCGTTGTCTTGATGCAGTCGCTCATGGGGGAAACCCCCAAGACCGCGCTGCATCGCTTATTAGGATTTAGTCTCATTAATTCGGTTACTAATTCTATACAAAAATCTTTAAAATTAACCCAGGTTTGACCATATAAACCAACGTAAAAACTGCTATGCCTCCGCTCTATTCGACCGGATTCTTTGACACGACCAACATATTTTTGTATTCCTTGACGTGTCTTGATGCAGTCGCTCATGGGGGAAACCCCCAAGACCGCGCTGCATCGCTTTAATATTCTGACCTTGAAATGTTGCGGAAGTGTAAGCTATTGCTATTAATAAAACTAGAGAAATAAAGCGTTCACCCTCAAGCTTAGTGTCCTCTAAATTATAACCACCTGGTCTTGATGCAGTCGCTCATGGGGGAAACCCCCAAGACCGCGCTGCATCGCTTTTAAAATCTCTAAACATCTCTTCGATATCAAATCTTTTTTTATAAGCTGAAACTGCCGACTCTAAGTTAGAAAGGTTTGTTAGTAAAAACCATCCTTCTTTCGGAGATGTCCCTTTGAGTTTACGTTGCCATTTACAAGCCACATTAAACTTAAAAAATCCCCTAGTCTTGGTCACTTTAACTCCTTTAATAAATAAAGAGACTCCAGGGACTAAACCTAAATCATTGAGTTGAACCCAATTATCTTTTTTATATTCAACAAATTCATTCTTTTTTAATCGTAAACAAAAATGTACGCCTAAGTCCTGTAAGTACTTTGCTAATTTTACCGAGCAAAATTCTCTATCTCCTAACAGGCAGATTTTATAGTTTTTAAAAATTGGGATAACCTTGGACAAGACACTTTTTTGTTCTGTTAAATTACTACTCCCTAACTTTGCCAACAAAGTAAAATAGATGGGAAATGCCCTTTTATCCCAAATGAGACTAACCATGACTAAGTTAATACGACCCCAATTTGTTCTATCAATTGCTAGATAAATTAGGCTTTCCGAGGTAAAGTATGCTTTCAATAATTCTTCAACTATTGGTAACCAAATTTTTTCAAGTGTTAAATTTGGCAATGATAAAAATCTTTGAATTCTTTTTCTTCTACTTTCAAATTTAATGGGTAAAGGAAGAGCATTGGCTATTTTTTCTAAGTTAACTTTTTTAATTGATTGTAAGAGATTGAGCAAAATTTTCAATAAAATATATTCGGCTAGACTCAATTGACTTTTTAGGTGGTTTTGGTAAAATTCTGGTAACATTGTCGATAGGTAGGTCTTGTTGCAAATTTAGAGACCTACTTTTTTTTACCACAAAATGCTACTACCTTTACATAGCCACCCTTTCAGCCTGTTTCGTCACCCCTTCAGGTATGAGACAGTAAACATTCCTCCTGATCTTCTGTATTTAGGAGGCTTGGGCTTGTCATTTAATTTTCCAGCTTTGTACAGCTTATCTAGTTTATGAAAAGATTTAAAAGATTCAGCTACTCCATTACAAACTTGTTGAGAAGCACTTACATACATAGCAGTAAAATGTTGGTTATGCTTCATCTCTTTGCATAACTCAGCCCTGTTAACAATATGACGAACTTTAAACCACATCTGTCTAGCATAGTAGACTGAACAGTTGTAAATATTGTTTGATTCTTTGCATATATATTCAAGCACAGCCAACAAGTCTTTGTCAGGAGACAATCTTACTTGTTGGCATCCCCAGTAAGATTGTTTTTTGCTCATACTACTATTATGGGCTATTATGTTGATAATGTCAAGTTATCGACATAAATAAATGATTAAGACCTCTGATAAATACAGAAGGACTTCTCATTCGGTAGGGTTAGCGCACGTCCACATGGTTTGGATTCCGAAAAGGCGCAAACCGGTACTGATTGGCGAGGTAAAAAAACGTCTATCTCAAATCTTGAATGATGTAGCGGTAGAAAAAGGTTGGTTTCTCAAAGCACTTGAAATTGCCCCAGATCACGTGCATGTATTGGTAGAGCAATAAGCGCGACGTAGCTATTCACGAAATAGCCAAAGCCTTTAAAGGTCGATCGTCTAGAATTTTAAGGCAAGAATTTCCTCACCTGCTTAAATTACCTAGTTTATGGCCTAGATCTTATTTCTATGACACAACAGGATCTGTTAGCACATCAAAAATAATGGCTTACATTAACGATCCACATCACGGCAGTTAAAACTGCCGTGTCGCGTTTCTTTGAAGTTACCGTAAGAGTAGTGGAGCCTTATTTACAAGATTTAACCCTTTTACCCATAGCCGACTAACCATAAAGGCTCCACTACTCTAAGGTTTCGTCTCCTCCCCGGATTAAAATCGCGGGGCTACCACGCTCCCGCGTATCTCCGTGTGCGTTGAAACCGACCCGAGACGAAACCTGATTACGAAGAGCCAATTTTAACATAATATAAACAAAATCCCAAGACTGATCAACGAAAAATTTCCAACATTACTTTGGTTTCTTCCTTCCCTGATAAGGATCATACCATGTCCGTGATTTTACTTCCGGTTCGTGGTAGAATTCCTATGATAGACAGTCCCGAGATAGGAAATTGTATATCCAAACCAGTTGCGGCTCCAGTGCCGGACGAAAACTTACCCTCGTTCGCTTAAAAGTGAATTTAGTTTGAGCGTTTTCAAGTTCAAAAGCTATTTGTCCAACGCTACACATGGTGGTGTACCCTAGAATAGAAGTGCTGTCTAATGCATAGTGCCAACGCCTCAATGAACCATAGCGCGCTCAGATATCATGGTGTTGACGAGAATGTCGGTATCCCATAGCACTCAGCAACGCCTGGTACATAGGCTTTACTTTGAGTTGCCCGAACTATACCAGACTGTTGAAGAAATGGGCGTAGATGGCGGCAAAGTTCGGTTACCCACGGCTTTTGGTGAGCGAAGCCAGTGGCGTGATTACATAGCAGTGACTTTTCCAAAGCACTGTGTAGGTGCAGTCTTCTGCGTGCATGATAGCTTGGTCAGTTGGGTCAACCATCATACAGTGGCCACACCTGTGATCTGCTTGGGTGATGGTCAGAAGTTACCGCTAGAAG
>NZ_JAAHHS010000367.1 GCF_010692395.1 Moorena sp. SIO3H5 | reverse complement strand
CTGTCGTCGTTGCACCGTAAGCGATACTCTTGAACATAATAGGAGGTTTTCTGAGCTAAGTGATCCTCCATGGCTTTGATCACCTGGTCTACATCATCGGGATGGATGTGTGTCCACCATTGATGGTTATAGTTTCCGATGTCGTAGTTTTCATCATACCCCAGCATTTCCTTACATCGGCTGGAGAAAAAGGTTTCATTGGTTTTAGGGTTCCAGTCCCAAATTCCCTGATTAGCTCCCTGTAGTGCCAATTGCCAGCGTTGCTCACGTTTCCGTAAGGATTGCTCTGCCAAAATACGCTCTTCAATTTGAGATTTTAGCTCCTGGTTGAGCTGCTCAAGTCCAGCCAGACTAGGTGCATTTTGGATTCGAGGTAGAATATAGTATAATTTTATGGCAGTGTAGACAGAAACTATAGCTGTAATTGCTTTAATAGAGCCTGATAGCCAATAAGCTGGATCCCAAACAGTCCATAGTTCCATCAGCTGAGTGGTGCCACCGCAAATAATAAACGCCCCAAACAAAATCAAGAGTCCCTTGAAAGGCAGATTCTGCCGCTGCCTGATCAAGTACACTAGCAGTATAGGAATCACATAGTAGGCTAGGGTAATCAGAGTATCACTGATCAGGTGTAGCCATATTACGTTAGGCGGCCCTTGGTAGCAGTTACCTTGGGGAATGGTTTCGGCCAATAGGAGATAGTCAAAGAAATTGATCATAATTAGGTTGACAATTGACATGATTGCTGACAGTCAACCGTTAACCATCAACTGTGAATAAAATGTGATCAACTCTACTATGTCCGATCTGCCAATTCTACGTCCACTAACTGACCAGGGTTATTATTTATTTATCTGACAACATTTGATTCTTCTGTGCTATCGTTTTAAGTCTTAGTTGGCTGCGCTCAATGCGATTCAACACCCGAGCCAATAGCTCTGGAGCTCTTATTGGTTTTTGTACGTAATCATCAGCACCGGCCATAAACACTTGCTGCACAGTGTCAGGATCTTGAACAGCAGAGAGAAACAACACGGGTAACTCACCCCAGCGAGGGTCATTGCGTACCACCTGGCACAGGTCAATACCGCTAAATTCCGGCATTTGCACATCCAAAATCAGTAAATCGGGAGTACACTGCTCTATGGTCTCCCAGAACTGTTGTGGATCGTTTAGTAAAGTCAATTGGAATCCCCAAGGTTCTAGCACAGTGCGTAGATGATCCAAGATTTGAGGGTCATCGTCAACAATCAATAGCTTTGCCTGTGGTGGACCAGATTCTTGCAACGCTTTAGCGATCGCATCCATCAGCTTTTGGGGGGCTACAGGCTTCTGAAGAAAACCCCTTGCCCCCAAACGAGCGACTTTGACTCGTTCAGCAAAACTCTCTGTAACCGTAAGTACTACCACAGGCACAGGGGGCTGAGTTGTTTTCAGTTCTGCTAACAGCTCTAAACCATTTCCCGCTGAGTCAGGAAAACACAAGTCTAGCAGTACCACATCAGGGCGCTTACGAGCAATTGCTTTTCTGGCTTGAGATATATCACCGGCCACCTCAACCTCCATTTTCCAGGCTGCTACCTCTGAGGCTAACCCTTGCGCTAGTTTTACATCATCATCCACAATCAGTAGTCGTGGGGAGTTGGGAATTGGGAAGCGATGCAGCGCGGTCTTGGGGGTTTCCCCCATGAGCGACTGCATCAAGAATGGAGATTGGGGAATCGGCAGTTGTTGAGTGTGAGTAGGTTTTGGAACGTTAGGCTCTGTCTCTAGTTGTTGTCGTAGTTCTACCACTAATTGAGACAGATGTGCTATTTCTTCCTCACTAGCTTTTTTCGCAGATTGCAATATTTGCTCAATCTCACGGGATTTGAGAGAGGCTTCTTCAAATCCAAAGCTACCGAGGGAACCAGCTAGGGTGTGTGCCTCCCGTAAAGCCTCCTCTCGCAACTTTCCGGTGAGATTACCATCTCGCCAATCCGTCACCGCCTGCTCCAATACATTGACGCGCTTGATATACTTTGACTTCTGCTGATCCCAAATGGCACTTAGTCCTGATTGCTTTGGTTCTTCGGATTGAGCATTAGGGACTGGGGAAAGGGAACTATCACTCTTGACCTTTGATTGTTTCTGGTTAGATGGGGTCTTTTTAGCTACTTTTTTGCCTTTGTTTTTCTCAGTCTTGGTTTGAGCTGAACCTTCCTCAGAAGTTTCTCTGAGCCTATAACCCAAGCCGTAGACGGTTTCAATTAAATCATTTTTGGCTCCAGCTTGCTTGAGTTTCCGCCTTAAACTTTTGATATGAGCTCTAACGGCATTTTCTGTAGGTGGTTCTTCAAAAGACCAGAGATTATCTAGCAGGAAACTTTGGCTAAAGATGCGGTGGGGGTTCCGTAAAAACAGCTCTACTAGACCATACTCCTTAGGGGTCAGATGCAACAGTTCCTGATCGTAGCTGACCTGGCAGTTACTGGGGTCAAGATGGAGCAATCCCCACTCTAGCACCGGGAGTAAGGGGCTGCTGCTGCGGCGCAGCACTGCTCGAATTCGGGCTAATAATTCAGGTATGTCTAAGGGCTTGACTAAATAATCATCTGCTCCTGCGTCTAAAGCTTCGACTTTGTTAGTGCTGGTGTCTTGGGCAGTGAGGAGAATAATCGGAGTGCGATCGCGGGCGTTTCGCAGCTGCTTGCACACATCAATCCCCCTGAGCTTGGGAAGCATCCAATCTAGCAAAATCAAGTCATACTTAAATATCTCTGCTAGTTCTATGCCCTCATCCCCATCTGTAGCTACATCAACCTGATAATGTTGACTAGCTAGGGCTGCCGTTACCACTTTGGCAATACCTTCATCGTCTTCTACTAGCAGGATTCTCACGAGGACCTAACAGCTCCAGCACCTAGGGGATGGGTTAGTTTATATATTATCTAAAATAGGGATTATATCAATAATAATAACAACTTCGCCCAAATTTACCAAAATTTAGACGAAGTTAGAGGCTTTTGACTTAGCTTAGCCCATGGCTGTCAAGATATCTTGAGCGTGGGTAGCGGTTTTTACGGTCTCATCAACATGAGTAATTTTGCCCTCGCCGTTGATAATGTAGGTTACCCGCTTGGAGTAACCGCCACCATCAACATCATAAGCCTTGGTAATTGAGCCATCCGTATCCGCTAGCAGGGTGAAAGGCAGACCATACTTTTCCTTAAATTGTTTGTGGGATGCCTCATCATCCATACTGACACCGAGTACCACCATATCTTTACCTTGATACTCAGTGTAGTTATCCCGAAAGCTTTGGGCTTCCTTGGTGCAGCCTGGAGTATCGTCTTTGGGGTAAAAGTAAAGCACTACAGTTTTCCCCGCAAAGTCCGACAGTGAAATGGTATTGCCTTCGTCGTCTTTGACAGTAAATGCTGGTGCATCCACGCCAACTTGAAGAGCCATAACTTTTGTTTCCTATAGATACATATTGAACCTAAGCTTAGATTTTACACTAACAGCTCTTACCTATTGACACTCCCCGGCCTAAAGACGCGGGGATTCCTAGATCAACGTTCGCGTAGCGTGGCCTACGGCCTTGCCGCCTTAAACCATGGAGTTCTCATCTTTGACGCCGCCAAAAACAAGACAATACTCAACCGAGAATCCGTCAAGACTAAATTCCTAGTTAATTCACCATAGACCCAGAGGGCAGTTCTCGCGATAGCGTTTAACTACTCTTTGGAAGTGCCTTAAAAAGTCTGTTTCTCTTCCTTTCGTTTGGTTCCGGTGTGCCCCACCGTACCGTTTTTTTCTCAAAGTGTGATTCTTCTGGGTTCACACACCAACTGTTAATTGATGATTGGGTTTTTAGCGATGCAGCGCCGCCAAAGGGGGTTTCCCCCATGAGCGACTGCATCAAGAAAGGAGGAGATTCCCTACCCTCCGGGCATTACTACTTTAAGGTCGATAAGTTACGGGTCTCTCTCCCGGCTCAGCCTACGGTTTTTCAGCCTGTACCCTATATTTTAATTATAACCTGGCGCTAGATAAGCGTCAACTTAAAAGCGGTCATAGAAGGACGGGGCGCGATTACCCATTTTTTTGGTAACTCTACTTGTAGGGTGCATTCTCTGTAAGTACCATTACACATAAGCGCTTTTGTTGCCCTGTTTTGCCTAGGCCTTGAGTAAATTCACAAATTTCTAGAGTAAATTACAATAGGTTGGCCTCTAAAGTCAAAAAAACCTTAATATAGAAATAATCGGCGGTCAGTATAGTTCTAAGATTTAGTAACTGTGGCAAGAACTTCAATTCAGTCTCAAGGTAGCCAGGCGATTCAATATCCTGACCGAACTACTAAGCGTGCAGAGCAAGCAATGCGCTGTTTGCCATTCCGGATCCCTCTATTGGCAGCGATGCGTTCTAACAGTGTTCCACTCTTATCTATAGTAGGTCTTGAAGGTGTCGAGAAAAACTACACAAAGCGCCCTAGGCCGGAATTGGCAGTAGAAAACGATTTAATGTGGTTGATTCAAGTGGGTGTATTACGTCGAGAAGTAGACGGTCAGGGAATTACGGATAGTTTTAGATTGACACCTTTGGGTCGTCAGTTGTTAGAAAAGTGGGAAGGCCTTGGAGAAACCTTACCTCCTCCCTCATTATCAGATCGACTCCATCATACCTTGAATCGCTGGCTAAGATTGTCGGTTTAAATCAAGTTGGTGACAGGGTGATATCTCAATCTATTGATCATCTAGGCTAGTTCTGACGCCCTAACCCTGAATTATGAAAGCGATTATGGTGGTGGGTACTACATCCCACGCAGGAAAATCCTTGATAACCACAGCTCTATGTCGCCTGCTCTCGCGACAAGGCTGGCGTGTGTGTCCCTTTAAGGGTCAGAACATGGCTCTAAATGCCTATGTTACACCCAATGGTGGAGAAATTGGACATGCCCAAGCAGTACAAGCTTGGGCTGCAGGTGTGATTCCCTGTGTGGAAATGAACCCAATTTTACTGAAGCCCCAAGGTGACATGACCTCCCAGGTCATTCTTATGGGTAAAGCCGTAGGAAAAGTTAGTGCTGGGGAGTACTACGAAAAGTACTTTGATAAGGGTTGGCAGGTGATTGAAGAATCACTGCGACGTTTAACCAATGAGTTTGATTTAGTCGTGTGTGAGGGAGCTGGTAGCCCCGTAGAAATTAATATCAAGCACCGCGACTTGACCAATATGCGAGTGGCGCGGTACCTCAAAGCTCCCACCTTGCTGGTGGTAGATATTGACCGTGGAGGATCTTTTGCTCAGGTAATCGGTACTCTCGAACTCCTTGAACCAGAGGAGAGAGCTTTGATTAAAGGTGTCGTGATCAATAAGTTTAGGGGTCAGCGATCGCTGCTCGAACCCGGCATAAAATGGTTAGAAGAACGCACTGGTATTCCTGTTGTTGGAGTTATTCCGTGGATTGATATACTGTTTCCCGCTGAAGATTCCCTTGACTTACTAGATCGCAACAGCAGGAACAAGTCCAATCAGGAAGTCACTATCGTAGTAATTCGTTTACCTCGAATTTCTAACTTTACTGATTTTGACCCCCTCGAAGCTGAACCTAGTGTCTTTTTGAAATATCTGTCACCAAATGAAACCTTGGGATATCCAGATGCAGTGATTCTCCCAGGCACGAAAACTACCATTGCGGATATGATGGTGCTCCAAAAAAGTGGCATGGCTGAGCAGATTCAAAACTATGCTGCCTCAGGTGGGACAATTTTGGGAATTTGTGGGGGATTCCAAATGCTAGGCAAAACCCTAGTTGATCCTGATGGCTTAGAAGGTAAACAGGGACGTCATCCAGGATTAGGCTTGTTGCCCTTAAAAACCTTGATTACCACTGGCAAAGTTGCCCGTCAACGGATGGTGACATCAAATTATCCTCAAGTTGGCTTACCCATTACCGGTTACGAAATTCATCAAGGGCGTTCGCGACTGCTTGAGGCGGAGATGGGAGACAATAAATCTGCTTATCGAGCTTTATTCGATGACCATGGTTTGGGCATTGTTGACGTGAATCAATCAATTTGGGGCAGCTATCTCCATGGAATGTTTGACAATAGTCCTTGGCGACGTGCCTGGTTGAATCAACTGCGCTCCAGACGAGGGCTACCTTCTCTCCCTACTGGGGTTGTCAACTATCGGGAACAACGAGAAGCGCTTTTGAATTCACTGGCTGATACTATCGAATCTCATCTTGATTTAACCCCGATTTTAAGGTCTTAGACCGTTAACTATCAGATTAGTTTTTTCAAAAGTAAAAAGTAAACTTGACAATTGAAAATGGAAACTCAAAAATCGTTAAAGGAAATTAAAAATTAAAAATTAAACAATTAACAATAAAAAAATAACAAATGAAATGACTAATCAAACATGAGTGTAAGCGTTCGCTTTCTACCAGATGATGTGACAATTGAGGCTGAAGTTGGAGAACCCATCCTTCTAGTGGCTGAACGTGCTGGTGTGTTCATTGCCACAGGTTGCCTGATGGGTTCTTGTCATGCCTGTGAGGTAGATATAGAAAATGGACCGACTGTTTGTTCTTGTATCACTGCTGTACCTGCAGGTTATGAACAGCTGACGATTAATCTCTACTCTGACACCAATTGGTAGTCTCTATATACCATGGTAATTGGCTTTGGTCAAGGTCACTATTAGAATGGTGAATACGCGTATTCACCATTCTGCATTCTGACAGACAACCTTGGCCAAAATGCCACGCAATCCCGTTGAACTTTCAACTTTCAACTTTTAACCTTCAACCAAATTGCTATTGGCTATTTTCCCTGGTAGCTGCTCAATAATGCCACCTCCGAGCACGAGCTCCCCGTCATACAGAACAGCAGCCTGTCCTGGGGTGATGCTGAATTGTGCTTCATCGAACACTAATCTGATCCGATTTCCTTCTAGAGGAATCACATTAACAGGTACAGCAGGTGAGCGATAGCGAACTTGCACAGAAGCTCGAATCGGAACAGTAGGTTCCTGAATCGATACCCAATTGACCCGATGAACCGTACATTCAGCTTGGGTGGCTTGGTGGCGTTCCCCTACAATTACCCGATTCCTGGCTGCATCCAGGGCAATCACATACAAGGGATTGGGAGCAGCTATACCTAGCCCTTTCCGTTGTCCAATGGTGTAGTGGTGAATTCCCTGATGTTGCCCTACCACATTTCCATCCAAGTCCACGATGTCACCTGTGGTTTGGGAAATATACTTGTCCAGGAACTTCTGCATGGAACCGTGGGATTCGATTAAACACAAGTCCTGACTTTCTGGTTTATCAGCAGTCTTGAGATTATATTCAGCAGCCAGGCGTCGCGTTTCCGTTTTCTTAAGTTCTCCCAAAGGAAATAGGGAAGCCGCCAGCAGGTCTTGAGTCAAGTCATACAGGAAGTATGACTGGTCTTTTGTCAAGTCTATTGCTCGCCGCAATTGATAGCGATCGCATTCAGCATCATAAGTAATCCGGGCATAGTGACCTGTAGCTATTTTATCAATCCCCAATGTCTCATGGGCATAGCTCAGCATCGGACCAAACTTTACTGCTTTGTTGCACTGAGAACAGGGGAGTGGAGTAATCCCAGATTGGTAACCCGAGACTAAGTAATCCACAATGTTTTCCTGAAAAACATCGCGACTGTCCACAATGTGG
>NZ_JAAHHS010000366.1 GCF_010692395.1 Moorena sp. SIO3H5 | reverse complement strand
TACCCCTGCTACACAAGCAGCTACATATTCCCCAACACTGTGACCAATAACACCATCTGGCTGAATGCCCCAGGAACGCCATAACTCATACAGGGCATATTCTAAAGCAAACAGTGCGGGTTGGGTGTAAGCAGTTTGGTCTAAAGGAGAGGTCTCACCTTCTGCTGGATACAGTACAGATAACAGGGGTTGCTCCAAATAGGGACGCAGAATAGCATCGCAGCGGTCAAGGGCTTGGCGGAAAGTAGGTTGAGTTTCGTAAAGTTCCCGTGCCATCCCCACAGACTGAGAGCCTTGACCAGTGAACATAAAGGCTATTTTGGGGCGCTGCTTGTCTTCGAGGTCTCCAGTAAATACCCCAGCGGTCTCAACACCCGTCCGGAAGGCTGCTAATTGTTCAGACAGTTCTTGCCCAGACTGAGCCACCACAGCTAGGCGCTGGGTAAAGGTATTTCTACCAGTGTTAGCCGTGAAGCAGATGTCCGCCAGATTTGCCTGAGAATGGACTTTTAGGTAATCTTCAAAGCGGCTGGCTAGGGCAAGTAAAGCGTCCTCACTTTTAGCGGAAAGGGTCAGCAAGTGCTGTGGTCGTTCCACCTCAAGCTGTAATGGTTCAGCAACTGGGGCTTCCTCCACTACGATATGAGCGTTGGTGCCACTAAAACCAAAGGAACTTAGTCCAGCAATGCGGGAGCCATGGTCGCAGTGCCAAGGGGTAAGTTCAGTGGGGATCTCAATGGGAAGTTCAGCCCAAGGGATGTAAGGATTGGGGTTGTTCAGATGCAGATGGGGTGGTATCTGTTGATGTTGTAGGGATAGCACTAACTTAATCAGTCCTGCCATACCAGCCGCTGACTCCAGGTGACCCATATTGGTTTTTACTGAACCAACCATCAGTTTCTGGTCTGGGGTGCGTCCCTTACCCAGTACTGCCCCTAAGGCTCGCAATTCGATTGGATCCCCTAGGGATGTGCCTGTACCGTGGGCTTCTATATAACTGACTTCCCCAGGCTCCACTTTACCATTGGCTAGGGCGGCGCGAATTACGGCTTGCTGGGCGGGACCATTGGGAACGGTTAGACCACTACTACGGCCATCCTGGTTGACTGCTGAACCGCGAATTAAGGCTAAGATGTTATCACCGTTAGCGATCGCATCACTGAGGCGTTTGAGAACTACGACCCCGCAACCTTCGCCCCGGGCAAAGCCATTAGCAGCCTCATCAAAGGTTTTGCAACGGCCATCGGGAGCAAGCATTTTCGCCCGACATTCGTTAATCATCACTTCTGGGGAGAGGATCAGGTTGACCCCAGCAGCTAGGGCTAGGTTACATTCTTTTGAACGCAAACTCTGACAGGCCAGATGGACAGCTACCAAGGATGAAGAGCAGGCGGTGTCTATGGCTACACTAGGGCCTTGTAATCCTAGGATATAGGACAATCGACCAGATGTAACGCTAAAGGCATTACCTGTAGCAGTATGGGCATCTACCACCTGAGGTTCAGTGGCTCGCTGGAAATAATCTAAGTTCATAATTCCGACAAACACCCCAGTCTTACTGCCCATCAGCTTATCCAGGGGTTGCCCAGCATGCTCTAGTGCTTCCCAACTAACTTCTAAGAGCAGTCGTTGCTGAGGGTCCATACTTACGGCTTCCCGAGGGGAAATCCCAAAGAATTGGGGGTCAAACTGGTCTACCTGATCGATGAATCCACCCTTGCGGACATACATTTTGCCTGAGCTATTTGGCTCAGAGTCGTAGAATTGATCAATATCCCAGCGCTCTGAAGGTATATCTGTAATTGCATCTACACCATTGCTTAACAGTTCCCAGAATGATTCAGGATCATTGGCCCCCCCAGGCAATCTACAACCTAGACCAACGATAGCAATGGGTTCTGTTTTAGCACTTTCAGTTGCTTCCAGCTTGGCTTGCATTTCTTGTAGAGCCAACAGAGCACGCTTAGTAGCAGAGAGAGAGTTGGTTGATTTTGAGTTCTGAGTCATGTCTAATAAAATTCCTTTGATAGTGCTGACTTAGTTAGATAACGTCTGATTAATCAATAGACTTTGCTGCAGTTGTGAGGCAAAAGGCAATAGGCAAAAGGCAATAGGCAATAATAGGTAATAGGTAAAAAGTAAAAGGGAATAGGCAAAATATAAAAGGCAATAGGCAATAGTAAAAATAGATAATAATTGACAAAAACAGTATCGAAAAACTACTACTAATGTTGGTAGATCTAATTGAGTTTTTAGGGTTAGGGTTTCGGGTTTCGGGGTTAGGGTTTCGGTATCTATTCCCGATTCCCGATTCCCGATTCCCGATTCCCGATTCCTTAGACGCTAATACTTTCTAGTTTCATGAGTAGTAAGGCTTCAGCATCTTCTTCTGAAAGCTGTTCTACGTCTACTGAGGTTAGGGTTTGTGTAGGATGATCATCCTTCTGTGTAGTCTCAGCAGAGTCTGTTTCCTCCTCCTGCTCCTGTTCGGTAAACATTTGACTGACCAGATACCCGGCAAGAGCGTCGATAGTAGGATAGTCAAAGATCAAGGTTGAAGATAGCGATCGCCCTAAAGAGGTTTGTAGACGATTCCTCAACTCCACAGAGGTAAGAGAGTCCATGCCAATGTCAAAGAAACCTTGATGGGGATCTAGGGTATGGGAAGAACTCCAACCTAAAACTTTGCTAACTTGGTCTCGAATGTGACTAAGTAAACGTTCGTGGCGCTGATGGGGTGGAACTTGTTGTAATGCCTGTATAAACTCAAAGGCTTGGGTTGATGTTTCCTCTGCTACAACCTGTGTTGTTGCTTCAAGGGTTAACTCAGTTAGTAGCGGTGGGATGTTATCAGCACTAAATTGCTGTAGGAACTCAGACCACTCAATCGGCATCACCCCAATTTGGGCAGAGGGATTGTGGAAAATTTGTTCCAATACCTGTAACCCTTGCTTAGGTGCAATAGTACCCAGACCTCGCATACTTGACATCTTGCTCAAGTTGCGCTTAGCTACTGCCCCTAAATCAGACCATGCCCCCCAGTTAATGCTCAACCCTGGCAGCCCCTGAGTTTGGCGATAATTAGCTAGAGTATCCAAAAAGGTATTAGCTGCTGCATGGTTTCCTTGACCTGGTGAGCCGATCAGGGAAGCGATTGAGGAGAACAGAATGAAGAAGTCCAACGGTATGTGCTGGGTCAGCACGTGTAAATTCCAGGCTCCTTGGACTTTAGGGGCTAATACCTTAGCAAAGTCCTGCCAATTTTGTTGTTCGAGTCGGCCAACCTCAAGAACACCTGCGGCATGAATCACCCCTTTCAGTGGTGGCATACAGACTTCAATCTCACCTAGCACCTTCTTAACTTGCTCAGTTTGAGAGGCATCCGCTTGAGCTACCAGGATCTTAGCCCCCATATCCTCAAGCTCTTTCAAGGTGACCTTGGCATGCTCGGAAGCACCGCTGCGTCCCACCAAGACCAGATGCCTTGCACCCTGAGCCACTAGCCACTGGGCAACGACTAAACCCAGACCTCCCAGACCACCTGTAATCCAATAGGTGCCATCGGAGTGCAATTCCACTGGGGTTGATTCCTGCTGACGGTGGCGCACTAAGCGAGGTACATACCGTTGTCCCTGACGTAAAACTAGATTGTTCTCTCCTTCGTTATCGTCTAACCACAGTTCCTCAAATAAAGCTTTGGCCTGATCATCCTGACCTAAGGGATCCAAATCCACTTGTACAAAGTCAAGTTCTGGATGTTCTAGGGTAATCACTTTACCAAGACCCCACAAGGGAGACTGAGCCACTGCTAAAGGAGTTGGTTGGGCGCTCACTTGCTTAGCCCCTTGAGTAACCAACCACAATGAAGGTAAGTTGGAGAACTCGGCTTTAACCATAGACTGCAGTAGCTGAAGTACACTGCGGCATCCCAAGACTGAGGCAGCCTCTAAGTCTGCTACTGTCATTTTTGCTGGGTCTACCGTATTCAAACTCCACAGGTGTACTACCCCACGGTAAGGGGGAGTATCACTGGTAGTTACTGCTTTGAGCAACTGCTGAAAATCCTCTGGTTGCTCTGGGTTAATCTGGTATTGACCTTCCCCGAGCTGTTGATAAGAGGTGCTGGGAAAGACCATCGTACAGGTTTCCCCACGGGAACTGAGCTGTGCTGCTAACTGTTGACCAATACCTTTGTTATCAGCAAAAATCAACCAACTACTTCCCTGCCCTGGCATGGGAGATATAAGTTCCTGTTGCTCAGTTTGCAAGTCTAATCGAGCAGTTTGAGCCAGGATAATGGATTGGTGGGATAAGCTGCCACTGTTAGCCCCTGCTTCTGGAATTGTTCCGGTCTCGGCAAATCCGATATCCTCTAACAAATCTTGCCACTGGTAGGGAGTAAGTAAGGGGTAATCTGGTCGTAACTCGGTATCTGTAAATTTCCACCAGCCTTCTGTTAAACCAAAGATTAGATCTAACCAACGCTGACGTCCGGTTCCTTCCAGCAACATCACCATTCCCTCTGGTGCCAGCAGTTGCTGAACATGGGTCATAGTGTGGCGTAGGTCACTGGTGGCGTGGATGACATTGGATGCTAAGATTAGGTCGAACTGATTGGAAGCAAATCCCTGGGCTTCGATGTCTTGTTCGATGTCCAGAATCTGATACCGAATAAAGGGGTAATCACGAAACTTCTCCTCAGCCTTGGCCATGAACAAATGGGACAAATCGGTAAATACATAGTCTGTCCGATTGGCTGGAAGTTGGGAAGCAACATAGGAGGTTGTGCCTCCGGTTCCGGCTCCAATTTCCAAAACTCGAATGGTTCGTCCCTTTGGCAACTTCTCCACAGCCATTGATACAGCTTTTTGGATCAGTAGGTTAAACACCCGATTACCTGGGGATTCCTGATACAACTTCTCTGCAGAGGTAAAGGATCCATCAGGAAACAACAGTTGGATTGGGTCACACTTTCCTTGTACAACCTCTGCTAGTTTCTCTCCACAGCGCTCCAGTAAGGTAAACTCAGCGTCATAGGCAGGGTATTGAGCCAATAGGTCTGTGGGCTTCTGCTCAAAGACTTGTAGATCAGGCACTCGGGAAACTTGCCACTGGGTGGTATTAATCTTAGTAAGTATCCCTTCTTCGGCTAGGATATCCAGCATCCGACCAAACAGACGATGGTGAGGCTCGATTATACCTAACTGTTGTGCTAAAGAAACTACGGTGATGGGCTCATTCAGCGGAAACTGCCAACCCATTTTTTGGAAAGCACTTACTACGTAAGCACCACTGAAAGCTTCTAGTTGAACTAAAATGTCTTCATAAATTTCCAATCCATGCTGATTCTGCAACTGATCGGCATGAGGCTGAATGCGATCGCTAATTTGGGAGGGGCTGGGAAAATAGTCAGCTGGTAGAGTCTGACCTAGACGAGTTTTGGGTTGCCACTCCACTTCGTAGAGCCAATTCTTGAAGTCGTCTTGGAGTGTATGGAGCAGAGCCTGACGCTTTGCCCGCTTAACATGCAATCCTTCTAGTTCTGCGATTACCTGTCCATGATTATCCAACAGCTTCAGGTCAGCAGTACGGCTTTCCTGATTCAAGCCATCCTGGGGACGCATCTGACCATAAATCCACAACTGGTTTTCAGGACGACGGTATACCCGCAAATTATCCAAACCCACTGGCAGATAGGTATCCGTATCCCCATCACCAGACAAGGTGGCAAATAGCAGCTGGAGACCAGAATCCATCAAGACCGGGTGCAGTTGATAGGCTTGGGCTTGAGATACTAACTCCTCGGGCAGCTGAATCCGGCCTAGGGCTTCCCCTTCTTGCCGCCAAAGTTGCTCAATACCTTGGAAACTGGAACCATACTCTAGTCCCCGTTGGCGGAGTTGTTGATAGTATTCCTTAACAGACAACTCTTCTGGAAACTTGGCCTTGAGGTCTTCTATAGAGATTGAGACTAGTTGTGTTTCTCCATTTGTCTGTCCATTTGTCTGTCCATATGTTTGTCCATGTGTCTTTCCAACACAGATTTTTCCTATAGCGTGCTGTGTCCAGGCGTTGGGGCCATCCTCTCCCTCAGTGGCCAAGCTCACAATCCGCCACAGCGCTTCCCCTGTTCCGTCCGGGGTTAAGATTAACTGTACCGTACGGCTAGTATCCTCTGGAATAACTAGGGCTTCTTGAATGACTACGTCCTTAAGGGTGGTGGAAGCTGAACCTAGGTTTGACCCTAGGACTTTAGCCCCTGCTGCTAGAGCCATTTCTAAGTAAGCCGCCCCAGGCAACACTACCATGCCGTAGACCTGATGACCGACTAGGAAACGCTGCACCTCAGGTGTTAACTGGGATTCAAATAGGGTTTCGGTGAGGGGTGAACGTAACCGTTGCCCTAATAAGGGGTGAACATCAGGGTTTTCCTGAGACAAGAATGCTTGTGGTCTTTGAGATGGTCTTTGAGATTTCTGCTCGACCCAATACCGTTCTTCCTGCCAAGGGTAGGAGGGTAAACTCACAACCCGACAATGGGAAGATCGGAATAGTTTATGCCACGCTACTCTAAAGCCCTGGGTGTAGAGTTTACCTAGAGAGGTGAGCATGGTTGCTCGTTCCTCCTGACTACGGCGTAGGGAGGGTACAACAACTCCTGCTTGATTGAGATGGTCGAGGATTTGAGCAATATATCCGGAAAGGACTGGGTGGGGACTAATTTCTAAGAAGATGGTATGACCAGCTTCCACTAAGGCTTCAATAGCTGGAGCAAAGCGGACAGCTTGCCTGATATTTTGCCCCCAGTAGGTAGCATCGAAAGCTGAACCTTGACTAGCGCAACCGGTAACTGTGGAGTAGACCGGAATAGTTTCTGGCTTAGGTTCTAGCCCTTCCAGTCTCTGCACCAACTCCTGCTGAAATGGTGCCATTTGGGAACTATGGAAGGCATAATTCACTGGCAGCAATTTGTAGAACACATCCGGTTGCCGCTGGGCAAGGAATTCAAGGAATAATTCCATTGCTCTAGACTCTCCAGACACCACCGTTGAGGTGGGACTGTTAATTGCTGCGATGCCTAGGTTAGGGTTTTCCGATCCAAAAATGCGATCGCATTCAGACAACAGGTGTTCTGTATCAGCTACGGAGAGTTCCAATGCTGCCATCTTGCCATTGCCTGTGGCTTGCTGCATCAAGCGACCGCGATCGCAAATTAACCTCACAGCATCCGTTAAGCTGAGAGTACCAGCAATGTGAGCTGCTGCCACTTCACCTAAACTGTGACCCACTACTGCTTTTGGCTCTATGCCCCAAGAACGCCACAGCCGAGCCAGGGCAATTTGTAGGGCAAAAATAGCAGGCTGAGCAATTTCCGTTTCCCCAAGGCGGGATTGAGACTCGTCCGCTGTTAACTCCGCTAACAATGACCAGTTAGCCTGGGAGCGAATTAGGGCATCACACTCCTCTATCGCCCCTCGGAATACTGGTTCTGATTGCAGTAGTTCCCGTCCCATCCCCCACCACTGAGGCCCCTGACCAGAGCAAACAAAAACTACCTTCGGGCGGCGGTTGCCCCGTTTACTACCACTAGCTAGGTCAAGATCTGAGGCGTCTTGGAGTAAATCTTGCAGGCGCTCCTTCGCGTCTTCAGGGGAATTAACGACTAGGGCTAAGCGGTGTTTATGGTGAGTGCGCCGGACACTAGCGGTGA
>NZ_JAAHHS010000365.1 GCF_010692395.1 Moorena sp. SIO3H5 | reverse complement strand
TAGTTTATTGTTGTGCAGTCATGCTGGTCAAGAGTGAAATAATCAAACTTAAAACCCACGAACCTATTGCTATCTACAATATCACCGATTACATCACCAAATTACTAGAGGTCACTGGGGTTAAAAACGGTCATGCTTTAGTCTTTTCCAGACATACAACTACTGCGTTAGCCATTAATGAATATGAAGAACGATTACTCGAAGATATCAAAGTCCATCTAAACAAGCTAGCCCCTAAAGATGCTAAATATCTTCATAATGACCTGCATTTAAGGATTGTACCTCCTGATGAGCCGATCAATGCCCACTCTCACCTAATGGCAATGATGCTAAACAACAGCGAATATATTCCTATTATTGATGGCAAATTAGCTTTGGGCACCTACCAATCGGTTTTATTCGTTGAATTAGATGGACCTAGAGACAGAACTGTTTTAATTCAAGTATCTGGTGAAACCTAAAAAATATCTTACTATAAATTGCCTGAAGGAGAACGGTTTAACTAAACACCATTATCCTAATAATAGATAATTATAGATAGAATGAGCTGAGCAAACCCCGTTAATATATTGGGATAAAAGTTGTGTTAAACTAGATAATATTGGACTGGCTCTCACTAAGAATGCTCTTCCTTCTAAGAAGGTGGAGTGTCAACATAGTTCTGTTTGAACTGATTGAAGTAAGTTGAGGGTACCCCATCAAAACTATGCCGAAATTCTGGTTTAGACTATACAGTAGCGCTACCATAGCATCACTTCTACTTGCCGCTGGCTTTTGGAAGACTACGCCACTCTACCATGCAGCAAACACACTACTCCCCTCACTAGCAGTATCCCCTGGCAATCAAGTAGTCGATCAGGGTTCTCCCCCAGCCTGCTCTGCTATTGATCCGATTACCAAGGGTATGAAACAAGAACGAAGAGCAACTGCAATGGCACAATTAGCTCGATCAACAGAAGATTGGCATTTTGTGATTAATGAGTGGATTCAAGCCATTGAGGATTTGCAAGCTATCCCAGCAGACAGTCCTAAGCGGATTTTTGCTCAAAAAAAAATTGCTGAATATATCAAGAACCTAGAGTTAGCGTACCTAGAAGCAGTAGCAACCACGTCATCCTTGCCCTTCTCTAGTTTTGATAACGACATATTTGATCACCAGTTGCGCCTTTATCTATCCTATATTGCTGCCGTTGGTAGACCTGACATTCTAATTGTAGGTAGTTCCCGGGCATTGCAAGGGCTTGATCCTCAGCAACTCCAAAAATCCTTAGGCATTTTAGGCAAAGGAGAGCTAAAGGTTTTCAATTTTGGGGTAAATGGTGCCACAGCTCAATTTGTTGACTTCCAACTTCGTCAGCTCCTGACTCCAGAACAATTGCCACGGTTAGTGATCTGGGCTGATGGGGTGCGTGCCTTCAATAGTGGACGAGTAGACCGCACCTATGAATCCCTCGTCGCCTCTGAAGGATATAAACGTTTGCTGGCAGGCGATCGCCCCACACTTCCTAAAAGTCAAAAGGAATCAGCCAATACTTGCCAACCTATTTCTGAGTCTACTATTTCCAGTGTTACTACTAAAATTTATCAAAAATGGGCACCAGAAACTAGACTTTGGGCAACAGCGACCTTAACTTCAAATCGGCAACCTAGACCCTGCAACCTAGACCCTGCAACCTGCAACCTGCAACTGGTTTCAAAACAGTCAACTCCCGCCAACACTGGCTATAGTACTTTTGCCATCGATGCTAATGGTTTTCTCCCTATGAATGGCACCTTTAACCCAAAAATTTACTATCGGAGCCATCCACGAGTGTCAGGGAGATATGATGCCGATTATCAGCCCTTCAGTTTTGCTGGTAAACAGACTACTGCTGTCAATTCTATTAAAAGCTTTTTGAGGAAACAAAATATTCCTTTAGTGCTGGTTAACTTACCCCTTACCAAAGACTATTTAGATCCAGTGCGTCTGAGTCGTGAACAGAAATTACAGCAGTGGATGCTTAAACAAACTGGTGAAGGATTTATCTTTATCGATATGGGGAGCCAGTGGCTAAACCAAAATCAGTATTTTGCTGATCCGAGTCATCTGAATCAATACGGCGCAGCAGCAGTGGCTAGCGAGTTGGCCGCTAATCCCCAGATTTCTTGGCCTTGATCCAATTCATAACCCAATTCATTAATTTTGTACCCTCAATCACAAATTATTTTAAGGAGTAATGGGCAGATGAATTAATACCAAATTAAAACAGTTTTGGTACATTGATTAGATTAAATTTAGATAAAAAGTATATGAAATTTAGATTAAGTTTATTAGAGTAAAGGCTGTGGTGTGTATTTAAAATTGACAATGTAATTATTCAAGTTTTGGGGTTGTTTTTGAAGCTATTTTGTGCATTTTTACAGTGGCATGACTCAAACTGTATTAAACAATCCAAATATGCTGATTTTTTATTCCAAATTAACACGTTACATAGTTTGTCAACCCCTACACCTAAATAATTACATAGACAATTAACGATTAACAATTAACAATTAACAATTAACGATTTACCTGCATACCAAGTGATTAAACTGGAGGAGATATTATTCCCCCAGTCTTCCTTGCCTTTAAAGGCTAGAGTCTTTACATGTTTTTGAAAGCTTTCGCTTCCAAGCGATAGACCCTAAAGCAATAAAGTTTAACAGACCCAATAGAGAACTTGGTTCTGGTACTTGTTCGATTGAATAGACAGTCGTTGTGCCACTGACCTCATTGTTAACAACTAGCATCGGTATGTCGTTGGGACTATCCTCTGCTGAGATGAAAAGCAATCCTTCAGGACCAAGATCCCCTGCTGTACCAGCCTCAGGATCCCCTAGGAAGTCGCGGTTGTTGATGTAATCCACAAAGAATGCATTTTCAGGATCGGTAACGTCATAGACTATGAAGCCACCAATTTGCTCAAAACCGATGAAGGCAAAGGTGCTACCAAATAAGTCAACCACGGTTATGCCCTGGGGTTCCGGACCTCTATTGTCGCTACGCGTATCAAAGTTGTTTTCCTCAGCTTCAGCATTGAAGAAATCCGGAAATAGGTCAGCAGTTATTTGTTCAAAACCATCGCCACTATCAAAAACTAGCTCTAAGCCATCCTCTGTTACCTTCCAAATTGAGAAGGAGCGTGCTCCAAAGGCAAACAGTTCGTCAAAGTCACCGTCTCCATCAGGGTCACCATTAATCGTTGAAACTTGCAAACGTCCTAGGACATCGTCTTCTTGTAGAGCGATCGCATCAGGGAAGGCAGTTGGGTCTAACACTAAGTCATCTATCCGATCATCTTCCTGGAAAAACGTTTCTTCTTCACCGTCTAAGTCACCCTCAATGCGGAGGAAATCGCCTTCGTTAGCAGTGACTAAATAAGTTACACCGTCAACGGTATAGACATCAAGTTGGTCTGGCTGGAATAACCCAAACACTGGCCTGTTTTCGATATTGATAGCATCGTCTCTATCGCTAGTATCTAAACCATTATTAGGCTCACTGTGATCTTTGACACCGAGACCCACAACGTTGGTGAACTCATTAGTTTCTAGATTGAGAACACCAATGGCATTGTTTTCCTGGAGTGCTACCCAGGCAGTTTTACCATCGTCTGAGACAGTGATGTTTTCCGGTTCGATATCCCGATCAGGGGTAATCGGGGACTCGAATAAATCCTCAATGCCGAATTCCTCCTGGGATGAAGCCTCAACTTCTTCAAATGCATCGACAAACAGCTGCACTCCCTGACTTTCCAGCTCCTGTTTTGAGAACGAACTAAAGTCTGCAGTCCTCACAGTAGGATGTTTCGGGTTAAGAACGTCGATAATACTAACCGACCCCTTTGGATTAACGATCTGACCTAAAGTCTCTGAGAAGGCTGGCTCTCCTTCATTGGCAACCAGTAACTTTCTGCCATCTGGGGTAAAGGTTACCGCGTCAGGCAAGGCACCAACTGTGACCGATGTTTTGAAGTTACCGTTGGTGTCAAAAAAAGCGACTGTTCCTGGATCAGTTACCACTTCATTGGCTACGGAAACCGCTAGTAAGCCATTGCTAGAGGCAATACTGGTTGGTGTTGCCCCAAACGATTCCAGGGGGATGGTGGTGGATAACGAGAGGTTGCCTCCGACAAAATCCAGGACATCGACTTGATTGCTACTACCATTGGTAACGAATAACCTTTGGCTGAGTGGATCGAAAGTCGATATCTCCGCCGCCCCATCATCGAAGATTCCTGTGGAAAAGGTAGAAATCGGTTTGATGTTTAGGGAGAAGGCGGCGGCAGGTGATGTTAGTATACCCAACAGCAATGTTGAGTTAATGGTTGCTTGTATGATTTTAGGCATTTTTCTATCAGAAATAGATGGACTCTGATCTTTTACCATGGTGTTCCTTGCTCCGTCTAGGTAGAGGTAATACTTAGATACTGTAAATTAAATGCCTCTGATGCAATTTACGATGCAATTTATATGAGCAATTTTTTATATCAGTGAAATTTCGTGTAGTTCTAGTAGTCTTCACTGAAACTTCACCAAATCTTTACTGAAACTTCACAAAGTCTTTAGTCAATCTTTAAATAAGGAATCACCAAAGCCTGATGGGATCACTTTAATTTAAAACCTAATCCAACTTTGTTTCACGCCACTTTGGCGGCAATTTGCCTAATATGATTAAGAAAACATAATAGCATAGTTTTGGAGATATGATTAAGTTTTTAACTAAAAAATTAGTTATAACTCTTACTAGTCATCATAATTACTAGTTTTTTTGCTCTAGTTTGATAGTTTAAAAACTAGCTATTTTAAAAAAAATATTTTTTGAAAAATTAGTCACTTAACTATTAGTAATTTATAACAGAGTGTGAAACGCCCCCATTATAAATAGTCTTTAGGGTACTTAAGCTTTTTCAGGCAAATTTAGAGTGTCGATCGAGTTATACTACCAAGTCGCATTATTGATTTTAAAATTAATCCTGGATTTACGAAATACTAATTTTTTATAAACTTGTTTGCTATCAAGTTTATTTTGTTATTTTTTTCAATAAAAACTATACTAAATAGTAGTATTTATAGCAAAAAAAGCACAAAAAATCACTTAATACACCAATTTTAATCAGCAAAAAAATATTAATTATTTAAAATAATGTCATTTGATATAGTCTACTATAAGGTGTACATTAAGACCCCATAACTATTAAGATGTGCAAAACATTGCTAGTAAGTAGAGCATGTTATGTGAACAGATCAAGTGATACCATAAAACAAACGCTCCTAGGTTCTACCACACGCTTTGCATCTACTCCGATCCTCAAGAGTCACTGTATAACCGGGAGGTAATCTATGACTTCTCAAGAAACCGGAGCTTCGAGCTATGCAAGGTGTGTTTACCACAGGGTGTCTATGGGGAGGTGAAACTGGTGAAACTAAGGTACTCTCAAAGAGATGATTTTTCGGAGGCAAAACCTGCGAGGACAAGCAAAAGGCCTTGGGGTAAGACGAATACCTTTTCCCTTTGTCCATCAGGCGAGTGTGTCATTCCCTCAAAGCATGCAACTCGCTCTAGCTCAACTGCACTAGGGTGTTCTGACATTAAGTTTTCTTGTATTGATCTTCACCTAACCCAAGGAATTACTAAGGCATCTACAGTTCAAGGGGATAACCGAATCAGTGAATTTACCTATGGGCTTTTGTGTTGAGGTAGAGTGTCCTGCAGGAAATCGCTATTCTTAAGTAGATTCACTGAAAACTTTGCTAAGTTGGCTAAGGTAGCCATCCTGACATGGCTAAGCCTAGTATCTACCTGTGAAGACATCGGTTCTAACTGTAATTGAGAGTAGGACACTATGTTAACCAAGCTGTTAGGAAAAGTTATGCTCGTTGGTCTGCTCACTTCTTTAGTGAGCTGTACTCAACCAGCAGAACAATCAAACCCTAGCTTAGAGCCATCGACAATTTCCGAAGACACTAAGGTGATTGTCTTAGGTGATATTTCAAAAAATCCAGCTAAAAAGATCCGCCGCTTCCAGCCCCTGGCAAATTACCTGGCTGACAAGTTGAGTCAGTTCGATATTAACACTGGCGAAGTAAAAATTGCCTCCGATTTTCCGACCATGATCAGCTGGCTCAAAGAAGGGGAGGTACACCTATACTTCGATAGTCTCTACCCAGCCATGAGGATTAATCAAGAGTCTGGTGCTCAACCAATTTTGCGCCGCTGGAAACGGGGTGATGGTGATTACCACACGATTATCTTTACTATGAAAGACCGAGGGATTAAATCCCTAGCTGACCTCAAGGGTAAGAAGGTCGCGTTTGATGATAGACAATCGACCTCTGGCTATATGTTACCTATGGCTGCTCTCATTGAAGCAGGTTTGAAGCCTAATGAAAAGGGATCAAGCAGTGATGTAGTTGCAGCTAATGAGGTGGGGTATATTTTCAGTGATGATGATGAAAATACTATCCAATGGGTGATTAGCTCAAAGGCAGACGCTGGTGCAGTGGATAACCAGACTTTCAAGCAAGTCCCTGATGATGTCCGGGAAGCTATGACTATATTGGCTGAGACGGAAAAAGTGCCTCGGCAAGTCGTGATGGTTCCAGGCAATATGGATCCTGAGTTAATGGCTCAGCTCAAGAGTATCCTGAGTACCATGCATGAAGACCCCAAGGGCAAAGAAGTGCTGACTAAGTTCCAGAAGACTGCTAAGTTTGATGAACTCCCAACTCTACAGGGGTTGGAAAGGATGCAACAATTATACAACATTGTTGAGAATCGGTAAATTGCATGGGCAGATTTAGCTGGAGACAATGGCCATTAGCCACTAAACTGACAATGACCATGACTAGCTTGGTCATTGTGGCAGTGGCTAGTGTCACCATGCTATCTCTGCACCGTGAGCAACAAACCTTTCGTAAAGAACTCAAGCAACAGGCTAATCTATTGCTTAATACTCTGATCTTAGTGACTGATGATGCGCTACACAATCAAGATGCTGATTCTTTGGAGGAGGTCATGGAGGAGCTGGGGGATCAGGGGTTAGTGGAGGAGGGTTTCATCTACCAAAAAGATGGACGGATCGTAGCCAAAGCCGATTCGGTAGACGGTCAGGTGTATAGTCTCAAGAGTGACCCTGTTGGCAAGGAGCTGCTAAGGCTAAAACCTGATAAGATATATGTTAAGTGGGATGCTGAGCAACTTACTGTTGGCAAAGCAGTGATTCTCGGGAATCAGGCAGTGGGAGCGATTAGTGTTGGACTCTCTACAGCTCCGCTGAATAATAAAATTGCTGCGGTACGCAATCAAGGTCTAGTGGTGGCAATAACCGCAGCCGCTGCCGGAACCCTGTTGGCACTGCTGCTGAGTCGGTCAATCACTGAACCATTGCAACAGATGACTGCTGCAACCAGGCGTTTGGAAGCTGGGGACTTGAAGCAGACTATTACTGTTCACACCAAGGATGAGCTAGCGGAGTTGGCAGATTCCTTCAATAGCATGACTTACCGGCTGCAAGAACTGATTAAAAATTTGGAACAGCGCGCTGAAGCTTTGCGCCAAAGTGAAGCTAAAAATCGAGCGTTACTTAATGCTATCCCAGATTTAATGGTGCAGTTTAGTCACGATGGTACATTTCTAGAGTATAAAGTTGCAAGGAGTAATAACTCTTTTGGGTCTTTTGATCAAGTCTTGGGTAAAAGGGTGTATGATGA
>NZ_JAAHHS010000364.1 GCF_010692395.1 Moorena sp. SIO3H5 | reverse complement strand
AAAACCTACAACCTATAGGATTGCGTGTAGTAATTGTGAGGATTTTTGTTCCTACTCTCTACGCCCTTTGTTATCAAACCACTATCATAAAATATTAATTATCATTAGAGTTGAGGATGATTTGTGTACAGCTAATGCTACCGCCAATAGCTCAAAAAAAGATGCAGTGCTGGATTAGGAGCAGACATTTGATTTGCTCCGGTCACTTTTTTATCTTTGAGACGGTAGAATATACAACGGTTGAACGATTCTCGGAATGCGTCGAGAGTCTCGGAGGAAGTGTAATATCGGTTAAACCCATTAAAAAAATTTGGATTGGCTCCCATCGCCAAGTTATTTTGTATCAGGCTAAAGCCAGTTTACATACACCTCATCATGATCTAAAACAATACTGGATAAAATACGGGAGCTTCCGCACCAGATTTGATGAACGTTCGTAACATACTCCCACTAAGATCAAGTCAGGTTGAATACCTATAATTTAGAGGGAGGGTGGGAAGTGTGGGGAGATGGGGAGATGGGAGAGATTTTGATTAAAGGTAATTATCCCGACATTATATAAACCAGTTTATAACTAAGCTGTCAGCTGTTGGCCTTGGCCAATGGCTGACAGCTTAATGCTTACCAATTGGTTGAAGTACAAAGTTGTGGGTGACGCGGGAGTGACGTCTAGGTCTACTGACAGTTCTGATATCAAATCCAGATAATTGCGCAAACTCACGATATTTAGACCCAACCTCTGTCCCCCTGCTCCCCTGCTCCCCTGCTCCCTTGCTCCTCTTATTATGTCATAACCATGCAATTTATTAAAGCAAAGCCAAATATCATAACTAGGTACATGCAATTATTAAGTTTTGTATATAGCTGCTGAGTCGGTTAACCGACTCCAGTGTCATGCACTAGTGACCTTGTAACGAATATTACAAATTATTACTTTGTTGTTAATAAATGAGACTGCGGTTCCGATTATCCTCTAATGTTCATATTGAGCTGGTCAAAGATAAATAACCAGCAAGATAGCAAACTAGTTAAGTACCTTTAATTTAAGGAGATATCAATGCTTGACGCTTTTTCCAGAGCTGTAGTTACAGCAGATAGCAAAACCGCATGTCTCGGTGCTGGAGACCTGGCTGCTCTAAAAGGCTTTATTGCTGATGGTAATAAGCGCCTTGATATTGTAAACATTCTCGCCAGCGAATCCAGCTGCATCGTTTCCGACGCTGTTTCCGGAATGATCTGCGAAAACACTGGTTTGATTCAAGCTGGTGGTAACTGCTACCCCAACCGCCGCATGGCTGCTTGCTTGCGTGATGGTGAAATCATCCTCCGCTACGTGACCTATGCCATCTTGGCTGGTGATGCTTCTGTACTAAGCGACCGCTGCCTGAATGGTCTGAAGGAAACCTACAGCGCTCTGGGTGTACCCACTACCTCCACAGCTCGTGCTGTTGGAATCATGAAAGCTGCTGCAGTTGCTTTCGTTAACAACACCGCTAGCCAGCGCAAGTTTGAAGTAACTTCTGGGGATTGTTCCTCCTTAGCTTCTGAAACTGCTGGTTACTTCGATGCAGTAGTTGCTGCTATCAGCTAGTCTTTCCCTTTTGCCTAAGATAACCAAGCTCCTGCTAAAGTGAGCTCGGGAAGCCAAAAGCTAAGTCTAATCTTTGTCAAAACCCATTCAGGAGATATATAAAAATGAAATCAGTTATAAGCACAGTTGTTACTGCTGCCGATGCTGCAGGCCGTTTTCCTAGCAGCTCTGACCTTGAGTCCGTTCAAGGTAGCCTACAACGGGCTGCTGCTCGTATGGAAGCTGCTGAAAAGCTAGCAGAAGGCATTGATAAAGTAACCAAAGAAGCTGGTGATGCTTGCTTTAAGAAGTATCCTTACCTAAAAGAAGCTGGTGAAGCTGGTGATTCTCAAGTCAAGATTGACAAGTGCTACCGCGATCTTGGTCACTACCTACGCTTGATCAACTACTGCTTAGTTGTTGGCGGTACTGGTCCTCTAGATGAGTGGGGTATTGCTGGTCAGCGTGAAGTTTACCGTTCTTTGAACCTACCTACTGCTCCTTATGTAGCAGCTCTTGAGTTCACTCGCGATCGCGGTTGTGCTCCTCGTGACATGTCTGCTCAAGCTTTGGTTGAGTACAAAACTTACCTCGACTATGTAATCAACTCCTTGTCCTAAGGATATCACGGTGAAAATCCGTCGCTGATTGACTAACATTTCGATCAGCAGCTGGGGACTCTTAGTACGTTGCTTTGCCTGGATTGGTTGAGTACCGTCGAAGAGTCCCCTAATTGTTTTGGGAAGTTACAGGGGAAACCAACTAAACTTCGTAAATCCTATTGTTAATTGCTAAATCACAACTAAATCACGACTAAATCACTGATGGATAAACGTTTTGCAAATATATTTAATTTGACCGAAGATCAAGCGATCGCACTTTTAAAGACCCCCTTAGACCAGCTGGAAGACCAATCTGATCGCTATGTGGCTGCATCCCATTTAATTAACTTTCCTAGCGAGCGGTCAATCAATGCCCTCATGGAAACGGTGCAAGACCAAAACTCAGAAATGTACCATCGTATCGCTCGACGCAAGGCAGTAGAAAGTTTAGGTCGTCTGAAAGCCTCTGTAGCCCTACCCATCATTCGCTCATGTCTAGGGGATGAGGATTGTTACACGGTAGAAAATGCGGTCTGGGCAATTGGGGAAATTGGCACTCAAGATTCCGAACTTCTCGAAGAAATAGCCCAGCTGCTGGAGAAGCCAGGTCAGACTTATCGGGTAATTATTCAAACTCTGGCCGCACTAGACTATCAAGCAGCCCTGGAGAGGATTAAGACCTTTACTAAATCCGATAATGAACCCATAGCCAGTGCTGCGATCGCAACGGTTTGTCGGTTCACAGGGGATACCACCGAAATGCACAAAGTGATGGCATTCCTGCAACACTCTAGTGTCAATGCCCGACGAGCCTGTATACAAGACCTGATTGATGCTCGATACTACGAAGGAATTCCTAAAATTGCCACCTGTCCCATTTCCATGGTCTTCCGAATAAGAGGAATTCGCCTCTTGGCAGAAGCTGGGTTGCCAGCCGGTGATATCACCTTTGAGGATATTGAACCATCACTCGATCAAGTGATTCGTGATCATCCTGATCACCTAGAGCTGGTTCATGAATATGACCAAATGCCCACTTTAGACTTCTTGATTAACGAGCTATACCACACAGATTTTGGCCGGTGTTATCTAGCCAGTAAAACCCTGCTCAAGTTATCCCAAGAGACTGTTGCTGAAGCCCTACTTGCTACCTATGCTGACAAAGCCCATAACGATTATGGTGCTCACTACCATGTTGTCAAACTGCTAGGCTGGCTCAAATACGCCGATGCCTACGATTTGATAGTGGAAGCCCTACACAATAAAGCACCGCAGTTTCAGAAATCCCGTGCTGCTGCTGCCATTGCCTTGGGGAATTTAGGGGATGAACGGGCAATTCCCTTACTCAAAGACAACCTCAATACCAAGATTTTTGACTTGAAATATGCCAGTTTAATCGCATTAGAGCAGTTAGGGGATACCAGTGGTCAAGAGCTGGCAGCTAATGATTCAGATTGGTTGATTCGGTCGAAAGCAGTTACTAAAGCAGTTACTAGTCATTAGCCATTAGGATGAGTCATTAGTAACCTTGGAAGAGCGTCTTTAGTTTACTAAGCAGTAATACCATGCTCTAGTAATTGGTAATTGGGATCGGCTATCACACGCTTTGCAGCCAGGATAATATAGAGATTATCACCGCCATAGTCTAGGCCAGATCATGACTGAGACAGTACCTCGAGTCAAATTACCTCCCCCTTTCCCTGACCACACCCAGCTACCGGAGTCAGATGGTACATTCGTGAAGAACTTTCAAGAGCATCCCCAAAGCATAATTCTAACGGATTCGATTGGAGAGATATTACAACAGCGACATCCTGATGGACAATATGCTATTGGGCAAGACTGTGGTATCTACTGGCGAGAAACTGATCCACCTGAAAAAGGAGCCGAAGCACCTGATTGGTTCTATGTTCCCAATATCCCTCCTCAGCTAGATGGTAAAATTCGTCGCTCCTATGTGGTGTGGCGGGAACATATCGCACCATTAATTGCTTTAGAATTTGCCAGTGGCAATGGGGATGAAGAACGGGACAAAACCCCATTATCCCTCTCGACTCAAGGAGAAGTAACTAAGCCAGGTAAGTTTTGGGTGTATGAGCAAATTATCCGAATTCCCTACTATGGTATTTATCAAATAAACAACGGCTCTCTTGAAGTCTATACCTTGATCAGTGGGTTTTATCAGAAATTAACCCCTAATGAACGAGGGCATTATTATATTTCACCGTTGGGTGTAGAACTAGGCTTATGGCAAGGAAGTTATCAGAATCAAACTCAACTGTGGCTAAGGTGGTGGGATGAGGAAGGAAATCTGTTGCTGATTGGTGATGAACGAGCTGTACTAGAAAGGGAAAGAGCTGAACAAGAGCGACAACGTGCTGAACAGGAGCGACAACGTGCTGAACAAGCAGAGTCTATAGTTGAGCAGGAGCGCCAACGAACTCAAGCCGCTTTAGCTAGAGCGGCTCGGCTGGCTGAGCAGTTACGAGCAGCAGGTATTGACCCTGATCTTGACGATACTGTTTAGCACTTAAGCAAACAGTTAAAAGTTTATTGATACAAAAGTATACAATTAGACGGATAGAAGGAAATTTTTGTAATGTTTTGTTGCTTTGTTTCTCATAAATGGGACTAGAGTGTCAAATAGCTTTTATCTTCTAAATTGGTTAGTCAATTCATAAACGACAAGACCAATATTAATTTTAATTAAGTCCTTGCTATTGATAAGGAGATTTGAATGCTAGACGCTTTTTCAAAAGCCGTAGTTGCTGCTGATTCCAAAGGTGGATTTGTTGGCGGTGGTGATTTAGAAGCTCTGAAGGGATTTATTGCTGATGGCAACAAGCGCCTTGATGCTGTGAATTTTATTTCCAGCAATGCTAGCTGTATCGTTACTGATGCGGTTGCTGGTATCGTTTGCGAAAGCCCTGGTTTAGTTGCTCCCGGTGGCGGTGTTTACACCAACCGCAAGATGGCTGCTTGTCTACGTGATGGCGAAATCGTTTTGCGTTATGTGTGCTATGCCCTTCTGAGCGGAGATAGTTCTGTACTGACTGACCGCTGCTTGAATGGTCTTAAGGAAACCTACGCTGCTTTGGGCGTCCCCACTGGTAATACTACCCGTGCTGTTAGCATCATGAAGGCTGCTGCTGTGGCTTTTGTTAACAACAGTGCATCTCAACGCACAGAGTCTGTTACTAGCGGTGATTGTGCTTCTTTGGCTGCAGAAGTTGGTAGCTACTTCGATGCAGTCGGCAGTGCTATTAGCTAGTCTCCCTGCTCAGGAGAATTTAAATTACACTGACCTTTTGCCGAAATCAATTTAAGACAGGAGATATCTTAATTATGAAATCAGTGTTAACCACTGTTGTTGCTTCCGCTGACCTAGCAGGTCGGTTTCCTAGCGCTTCTGACCTAGAATCAGTTCAAGGTAGCTTGCAACGTTCTGCGGCTCGTATGGAAGCTGCTGATAAGTTAGCAGGTAACTACGAAGCTGTAGCTAAAGAAGCTGTTGATGCTATCTATAAAAAGTTCCCTAACGGTAGTGGTCGGGACATCGATGCAGGTACTCAGAAAGAAAAGTGCGCGCGTGACATCGTTCACTACCTGCGTTTGATCAACTATTGCTTAGTAGTCGGTGGTACTGGTCCTCTTGATGAGTGGGGTATTGCTGGCGCTCGTGAAGTTTACAAAGCTTTAGGTATCGATGCCGCTACCTATGTTACTGGTTTGACCTTCCTCCGGGATCGTGGCTGCGCTCCTCGTGACATGTCTCCCCAAGCCTTGGTTGAATACCGTGGTTATCTTGACTATGTAATCAACTCCATGTCATAGGATTATTGCTATCCACTGTTTGTAGTGATTAACAGTGATTAGCTGCCTCTAGTACTTTGGACTAAAGGGGGATCTTAGGAAAGTGCTGTGCCTTAAGCAGGTTCAGCGCTTTCCTAAGGACCCCTTAGTTATTGTGCTTGAATATCCTGATGTCTACTAATCTTGGTATATATTTTTCATGCTTATGAGGTACGCAAGTTTTTTTTACCTTTCGCCTGTTCCCTAAAATCAAAAATTTTGTACCTCACCCAGTTAAAAAAGCTATATATTGATATCTACTAATGTCTACAGAAGAGTTATATAAACAATTAAAAAATAAAAATCCTAAACTCCGACAAAGAGCCATGCGGCAAATTGCAGCAGAGCGCACGGAGAATACTATTCCTGAGTTGATGGCAATTTTGGATAATGAGGATGTAGTTTATCGGCGAGCAGCAGTACAAACCCTAGGTGTGATTGGTCTTGATTCTGTACCGATATTGGCAGAAACCTTAACAACTAGTGAAAATAACACTGTACGGGCTAGCTGTGCTAAAGCCCTGGCTGCGATCGCTCTTAACTACTCAGAAGAAACCTTCCCAACTGTCGGGTTGCAGAGTCTACAAAAAGCCCTCAAAGACCCAGATCCTGTTGTCAAAATATCGACAGTAGGCGCACTGGGAACTATTGGACCACCGGCTTTTGAAGCCCTAGTAGCTGCTTTGGACATCGACGATATTGCCCTTCAAGTTACTGTGCTACAGGCTCTAGGTTCCTTGGGGGATCAGAGAGCTATGGAAGTGCTATCTGCTGCCGCTGAAAATCAGGAAGCCGACCCCTATATCCGAGAATCAGCAGCTAGTTCGATATCACGCTTGGAACAAATTATCAACTTTGGTTCAGCCAGGAAAGCATCTCGAGAATAATATCAGAATAATCATAGTATTATTTGTTGTTATTAAAAGCAAAAAATATCCCCAAAACTATCAACAAAGGAAGCCAGGGGACTTGACATCATTATTGAATTATTGATGCCTTTGGGCACTAGCTAAAACAATCTTCGGCTACGCCTCTTATTCAACTCTGCTTTGCCAAGGGTTGCCCAACGCTTCAACTCAACAATTTGTTTTTGTAAAGTGGCGATACGATCCTCTTGCTCTTGATTATGCTGTGCCAAAGACTCATAACTCTCGGTAGGTTGATTAGCCGGAGATTGTTGTTCAGACAACTGATGCTCTAACTCGGCAATACGCTTCTGTTGGTCTTGAGTTTGCTGTTGTAGAACCTGATTACTTTCTACATGTTGCGCCGCCTGAGATTGTTGCTCTGCTAGCTGGTTCTGTAACTCTTTGACCAGATTAGATTTTTCTTGAGCCTGCTTTTGTAAAGACTGATAACTTTCGGTCTGTTCAGCAGTTTCAGATTTTTGTTGAGCTAACTTCTGTTGTAAGTCTTCAATCAAAGTAGCTTGCTGTTGAGCCTGCTGTTGTAAAGACTTATAGCTTTCTTTGTCTTCAGCAGTTTCAGATTTTTGGTCAGCTAGCTGCTTCTGTAATTTCTTAACCAGATTAGATTGCTCTTTAGCCTGCTGTTGTAAAGACTGATAACTTTCGGTCTGTTCAGCAGTTTCAGATTTTTGGTCAGCTAGCTGCTTCTGTAATTTCTTAACCAGATTAGATTGCTCTTTAGCCTGCTGTTGCAAAGACTGATAACTTTCGGTCTGTTCAGCAGTTTCAGATTTTGGTCAGCTAGCTGCTTCTGTAAGTCTTC
>NZ_JAAHHS010000363.1 GCF_010692395.1 Moorena sp. SIO3H5 | reverse complement strand
AGGAGATTCTCAACTGGTTATCAATCAGCTTAAAGGTACCTGGAGAGTTAAAACAGCCCACTTACGACCCTTATGGACAAAAGCTAAGTCACTTCTGAATCAGTTTGACTCTGTTCAATTGGAGTGGATTCCCCGAGCACAGAATTCAGAAGCCGATGCCGTTGCGAATCAGGCCATGGATCAACGCAAAGGGGTTGGTGCTGTAAAAAATAAAGCCACTGGGTTGCCCAAGGTTAAACCTGCTGTACCAAAACTAGCTGAGCAGTCTTCTGAGTTGCCCAAGGCTAAACCTTCTTTAGCAAAACTAGCTGAGCAGTTCTCTAAGTTGCCCAAGGTTAAACCTGTACCAAAACTGGCTAACCAGATCTCTGAGCTGATTGCGATCGCAAAAAATGCTGGAGTTAAAGATTTCCTTAAGTTAAAAAGTGGTCGGGATGAGTTTACTAGCAAGCGATTACCCTCCCTAAAGGAAATGGTGCCTGCTGCTGTTCAAAATGCGATCGCATCCGCTATGGCTGATGCCGATGAATCTACCTTAGCCAAGGTATACCGTTGGTATCTCAGAGGATTACCCGCAGACTTAGCCATTAGAAAAGTCCAGGTCGATTTAGAAGTATCTGAAAAGATTATCCAGCGTCGTCAAAAAAGATAAACAAACCTTGTAATTATAACACATGATTATCACTTTAGCAATCCTAGGTAATTTGTAATAAGTAAAAACTCTGAGCAAGCCCTCACTACTTAGTAATTAGTACTAGATTTCTACAAAATGCGATTAGTTCACCATTGGGATTGCGATCGCAACCGTGGCTTTTGCTTGTGATCAATATCATAGGCGGAAAGGAAAAGATGAGTTATTATTGTGGGTACTAGACTCCCCTCGCCAGGTGTGGGGTAAAGCTCAAACCTAAAAAAATACTAAAGAGCGATTGTTTAGAGTTCCTGACAGGATAAATAAAAGCTATCTATAAGTGCTTCACGCTCAGCAGTAGAGGCTCAAAGCTAATCCAACAGGAGTTCAAAAAAGGGGTTACTAACAAACGGTAACCCCAAGTAGGGGTATTTGACGAGCTGGTTCTTGCGTAGGTAAAACAAAATGTCTTTCACCTTGCCATCTTTGATCTTGCCACTCGTCAAGGACTTTTTATTTATTGCAATATCTAACTGGTTAAGTCATGGAAGGACATCGATTACATCAAGCAATAACCTATCAAAATGTCATGGAAATCTTAGTGGCTCAGGAAGTAGAGCGTCAAAAGTCTCGACTTTCCCCCAAGCTAGCTAAGTATATAAACCAGGTAGAAGTAGCTACCTACGCCCTCAATCGTTTACCACCTCTGTATGCTTCCAGTGAAGAAGGGAGGCGTCAGCAGCAGTTAAAGGGTAACAAAAAACTAAGGCAGGAGATTAGCACTACTGTGCGTCAAGCCTTTGCTGCCGTGCAACGAGACCCGATCAGGCTCTGTACACCAATCAGACCAGAAGAAGACACCGAATCTCTAGCCGCTAAACTGGCTCTGCAAGGACTCCGGGAATTACTCAAAAATCAGAACATAACATGGTATAACCTGGTTAGTATTGTCAAGCAAACCCTGATTAGAGCAACTCAGATCAGAAAAAATCGCCAAAAAGAGCAGTCAAGAGACCCAATTTATGGTTGGAATGACTCTCGTTACCAGTTATAACTTTGGGTTCAGGTTCACAGGTTGACAGGTTCAAGGTTGACAGGTTGACAGGTTGACAGGTTGACAGGTTAACAGATTGTTCGCGTAGCGTGGCCTTTTGGCCAAGGTTAACAGGTTGACAGGTTGATCAGTTGTTCGCCCTTGGCGTTCCCGTAGGGTAGGTTGACAGGCTATAGTCTCCAAACCAGCGTTTTATATTTATTGATAACTTGGTGATTTACAGCATTTTTCATAGATATAAGATACACAGGATTTTTTCCCTCTTACCTATTACCTGCTCCCTGCTCCCTGCTCCCTGCTCCCTAAAAGCCAAGACAAAAGTACCTAACCCAATTCAAAACTGCTGTAATGCTGCACTTCAACTATTCTACGATCATCAATGCACCAGTTGAGATAGTTTGGAACTTTCATGAGCGAGATGATATTCTCGATCTGCTAACTCCACCCTGGCAACCAATCCAGGTGATCCGTCGTGAAGGAGGTTTAGGGATTGGAGCTGTTTCGGAATTTCGCATTTTTCTTGGTCTGATTCCCTTACAATGGATAGCTGTTCATACCGAGTATGAGCAATACCGACTCTTCAGTGATCAACAACAAGAAGGACCCTTTGACTATTGGGTTCATCGCCATCAATTTATTCCAGAAGACCAGAAAACTCGGCTAACTGATTCCATAGAATTTGCCTTACCAGGAGGATCCTTAGTCGAAGAGATGTTTGGTTGGTTAGTAACCCTGCAATTAGAGCAAATGTTTCGCTATCGCCATGAAGTGACCCAACGAGAATGTTGTAAGTTGGTGGTTTAGGGAAAGGCAATAAATAGGCAAGAGGCAAGAGGCAAGAGGCAAGAGGCAAGAGGCAAGAGGCAAGAAAGTATATGGGGATTTTACCACTACCATTAATAAAAATCTCTCCCATCTCCCCACACTCCCCTGAGTTATAAATTTACAAATATAGCGTTTCTCATAGTTATGAGGTACAGTATCATTTGACACTTATTCCCTGAAAACCCTATTTACTATTGCCTTTTGCCTTTTGCCTTTTGCCTTTTGCCTTGCGCGTAGGGCTATACAAATATGAGATGCACCCCCACTAATCCCCTGTTTCATCTAATAACAACTTCTCCATCATTTCCTCTAACTCTTCCTTTGAATCCTTGGCGAATTGGACACTAGTAATAGTCCCCAAAACTCCCCCCGATGCTGTCAGGCTGGCTTCCGACACTTTGTTACTATAAAACAATCCGACACCACATAAAGTCATCAACGCCGATGCAGCAGTTACACCAAGGGCAAGGTTGTAACTATGTCGTGCTTGTCGTAATAGTTCCAGGATGATTTCTTCTTTGAGATTACGGTAGTCATTGTTAGTTTGTCGCTTCTTAGAAAATCTAAACGCCATTGTTGCTCTCCTCAATCTTCTATGGATTACTTTTGATATAGCGCTAGGCATCAAGGTGTTTGACATTGAAACAAGCTGAAAAACTGTTGTAGTCAACTTTTAGGTGCGACCCAAGGGCGATTTACTCGCCCATTGGAAAGCGCACCTTTGCATTTTGCATTTTGAATTTTGCATTTTGCCTTGCACGTAGTGCTATATTCGTATCTTATTCAGAGGAAACTATCTATGCCAAGGGCAGATGAGTTGAGTTTATGTTAGGTTTTGCCCTATTCCTGTAAAAGAGTTTAGGGCAGATACCTGAATCAATAAAACCTATCTGCCCTAGTTTGTTGAATTTATGATGAGCTACTATTGAAATAAACTTAATTAAGTAGTAGTATCAAGATCCACTTATGGTAATGCATGACTCTGATAGAGTGCAATTGGATGAGCAAGGTCAAGCCAGATTGATAAAAGCTTATAAAGAAGCTGGACTGAGTCAAGATAAACTAGCAGATAAAGCTGAAATTGGTGTGGATACCATTAAGCGCTTGCTTAATACTAAAGATAAAAATAAGACCAATAGAGTAAAAAGATTAGGAGTTAAAAAAATTGCCAAAGCTCTAGATATTAAACCAACTGATATATTTGACAAAAAAGACTGGTATCCTCCACAGCAGTTACCACCAGCGTTTGAAGGACTTATTAAAGACAAAACTCACTTATTTTGCGGACGTCAGTTTGTCTTTAACGCTATTGAAAAATTCTTCAGCAACACTACTCATGGCTACTTTACTGTTATTGGTGATGCTGGGATGGGTAAAAGTGCCATTGCCGCTAAGTATGTATTAGACAACCCAGACGCAATTTGCTTTTTTAATAGTCGTGCTGAGGGCATGAATCGTCCAGAATTATTCTTAAGAAAAATCCGTCAACAATTGACCACTCGTTACCAGTTGTCAGATGCTCAAGATGCTGATTTATCAGCCTTGTTAGCTAAGGTTAGGGAAAAATTATATGCCTATGAACGGTTGGTGATTGTTGTGGATGCCTTGGATGAAGTTGACCAAGAGGGAGCTGGTAATCTTTTATATTTACCGACTATTTTGCCAGACCGTGTTTATTTTATCCTGACCAGAAGACCCTATAATCAGAATCAGAAAAGGCTGCAGCTATCTCCTGCTACACCAAGCCAAGAATTGGATTTAAGAGAAAAGTCTAAACAAAGCAATGGAGATGTAAAGGAATATATTTGGCAATTGCTGAATCATCCAGACTATAAACCGGGATTGAGTCAGTGGATTAAGCAGCAACATTCCCTCTCTAATCAGAAGTTTGTGGAAGAGATTGCTGTAAAAAGCGAAAATAACTTTATGTATTTGCGCTGTGTTTTGCCAGCCATAGCCGATGGATTTTATAATGATAAACCCTTGAATGAATTACCGGTAGGGTTACAAGGCTATTACGAAAACCATTGGCAGTTGATGGGGATGACAACCAAGCCTTTACCCAGGGATAAAATTAAAATTGTTTATGCCATGTGTGCCTTACGTAGTGCAGCTTCTCGTAAAATAATTGCTAACTATTCTAAGCAGGATGAATTCACGGTGCAGGAAGTGCTTGATGGATGGCAGCAATTTTTACAGAAGCGAGAAACCGAGCAAGCACCACGTTACCGATTTTATCACGAAAGTTTCCGAGATTTTTTGCATCGTCAGGATATTGTACAAGCGGCAGGCGTTATTTTACCTAATATTAGTGCTGAAGTTGCGGATAATATCACAGAAGGGCTGGAATTATGAGTAATATTCACAGTTGGTTACTGGAAAAATCACCAGAGGAAATAGAGCATTTTTTGGGTGATATTCCCCGTTTGTGGTTAGAAAGTGGTAACCTTAACAAATTATCTCTTTTGCTGAGTAATTATGAGTTTATCGAAGCCAAAATTACTCATCCTGAATTTGGCATCAAAGCATTGATTGAAGATTATGAGTTGATTAATGATATAGACTTAGCTCATCCAGACTACAGCGAGCAAACGATAAAATCCCTCAAGTTAATTCAGGGAGCATTGCGACTATCAACACATATATTAAGTCAAGATACAACCCAATTAGCAGGGCAACTTTCAGGGCGTTTACTAGATTTTGATACCCCAGACATTCAACGATTATTACAACAGATACCCCACACCGAAACGACTTGTTTGCGTAGTTTGAGAGCTACGTTAACTCCCCCTACTGGACGCTTACTATCTACCCTAATTGGTCATAGTGACTCCGTAAATGCCGTTGTTGTCACACCAGATGACACCAGGGTAATTTCTGGTTCATCGGATCACACGCTTAAAGTCTGGAATTTGAATACAGCTGCAGAAATTAGAACATTAACAGGTCATAGTGCCCCTGTAAATGCTGTAGCTGTTACTCCCGATGGCACCAGGGTAATTTCTGGTGCCTCTGATAATACAGTTAGAGTCTGGAATTTAGCAACAGGTAAAGAAATACGGAGATTTAATGGTCATAGTCTCCCTGTAGTTGCTGTAGCAGTTAGTCCTGATGGCAAGAAAGTGGTTTCAGTATCAATTGCAAAGATTAACTCTATCAAAGTCTGGGATTTGGAAACTGGTAAAGAAGAGTTAACCCTAAAAGGTCATAAAGACATAGTGAGAACTGTTGCTATCACCTCTGATAATCGCGTAATTTCTACAGGAGAGCGTGGAATTATTAAGGTTTGGGATTTAACAAATGGTAAAATGCTATTCATGGATATACATGAGCATAAAACCAGCAATACCAGGAATAATGTACAGTCTGAGCCAGTATATGCAATGGCAGTTACTCCTGACGGCAAGTCGCTAATTGATGGTTCTGGTCATTCTGATCAGAGTACAAAGATTATTAGAATCTGGAATTTAGAAACGAAAAAAAAAGCTTTCACTCTTGAAGGTCATAAAAATCCTATTAGTGCTCTTGCTGTTACACCTAACGGTAAATACGTAATTTCTGCTTCCTTCGATAATACTATTAAAGTTTGGTATCTAGAATATAGGCTAGAAATTTTGACTTTCATTGCCCATGATGACTCAATCTATGATATAAAATTAACACGAGATGGAAATAAAATTATTTCTGGTTCAAAGGATAAAACAGTCAAAGTCTGGAATTTAGAATCACAAGAGAAGCATGTTGAATTAAAACAGAACAAAACTTCAGTAAATGATGTAACGATTACTCCCGATGGCAAGCAAGTAATTTTTTTGTTAGAAGATACTATCATAAAAGTTTGGTTATTAAATAAAAAAACTATAATTTCTAGTTTTTCTAGCACTCATAATTATCAAAATAATCTTGTTATAAAAAATAGAAAAATTTTTGAAAAATATATATGGCATATTTATTCATGCTTTACCAAAGTATTCTCGATATTTGATGTTCCATTAAATAATAATGATTTCTTATTATTATTACAATTATTAGTATTAATATATTTGTTTTTATCAAGTTTTTTTGTAGATTGGATAATAGTTATTATGACATTTATCAATATCATAATAATTTCAAGAATAATATACAATCATTTGAAGATTACTAAAAATAATATACCTAAATATTTTTATAAAAAACTATCTCAACAAAAAATAAAATTATCAAAATATAGCAAATATTCGGATATAACAATAAAATTAAGTCAAGCTTCTGAAAGTAATGAAATTATTGGACTAGGAATTGCACCCAATAACTTGTTGGTTTGTATCACTAATCAAATCCAGTCACCTTATCAATTTTTGACTGTCTGGAATTACAGTACAATAAAGAGAATTTATGATTTCCTATCACTCTCTCAATATTGCTATCTTTATTTAATTTTATTGATATCTATTATTTACCTATCAAGTCTTATCTCTTTATTTTTATATATTCAATTTTCATTTCCATTTTCGAGTATAATTTTGGAACTAGTTTTGTTCATTGCATTTTTATATGTATTGGATAAAATTCTATATTATATAATAACATTCATATTTAATGATTCCGCAACAACTCTATCAATCACGCCAGATGGCAACTATGTAATTTCTGGTTCAACCAACAGAACTATTAAAGTGTGGCATCTGGAAACCAAAAAATTACGTTTTGTCCTTAAAGGTCATGACAATGAAATAACTAGTTTAGCTGTCACCCCAGATAGTAAGTATTTGATTTCTGGCTCTAAGGATAAAAGCATCAAACTTTGGAATCTAGAAACTAGAAAGGAATGTTTCACTCTTACAGGTCATAGCGATTCAATCAATACTCTCGCCGTAACCCCTGATGGTAAGTACGTCGTTTCTGGCTCTAAGGATAACACTATCAAAATTTGGGATTTGGAAAAACGAGAGGAAATATTTACCTTTACAGGTCATAGCGACTCGATAAATCGGATCAAGGTAACATCCAACGGTAAGCTAGTGATTTCTGCATCTTCGGATAAAACACTCCAAGTGTGGGATTTCGAGACTAGGGAAGTTATTGCTACGTTTACTGGAGAAAGTGCTATCAACTGTTGTGCCGTTGCACCGGATGACGTCACCATTGTCGCAGGGGATGAAGGGGGAAATATGCATTTTCTGCGCTTGGAGGGAGTAGGGAGTAGGGAGTAGGGAGTAGGGAGTAGGGAGTAGGGAGTAGGGAGTAGGGAGTAGGGAGGAGGGAGTAGGGAG
>NZ_JAAHHS010000362.1 GCF_010692395.1 Moorena sp. SIO3H5 | reverse complement strand
CTGCCAGGTTCCAGCAAATTTCAGTAGGTCTTTGGCTTTAGAGCCATGCAGAATAGGTTTCCCCTCCTCGTTCTTAGTTGGCACTGGGCTAGAGAGAGTGTCAGGGCTGGTTGCTCTGGTTTTGAGGTATTCGAGATAGTCAAGAATTTGCGCCAAAATCGGTTCTGGCGCGGATTCGATCGCGAGCAGCAATTGTTCTTTAATAGTTGTCATCAGCAATTGGGTTAAGGGACTAGAACTATCTTTAGTTTCGCTCATTTCCCTGACATTATCCCGGCCCGATCGCTCTTCCATTTTCCCAAACCAGGGGTAGGGTGGGCAAATCATCCACGTAATACCAATTGATCATCAATCCTGTCCATTTGCCCACCCTACTGCTCGCCGTCAGATAATATACTTCATCATTATAACCATTATTAAGCCACAAAATAGTCGGGTAGGGTGGGCAAATTCTGATAGTTTGACAATTTCATAAGTTATCATGTCAATTTGCCCACCCTACAAGATCACGGCTAGGGTGGGCAAATCATCCACGTAATACCAATTGATCTCGAATCATGTCCATTTGCCCACCCTACTACTCGCCTTTGCTTTAACCCAACCAACAACATAGGTGATCGCATGCCGTCGGGTAGTCGGGTAGGGTGGGCAAATTCTGATAGTTTGGCTTCTTCATCACGAATCATGTCAATTTGCCCACCCTACTTTATCAGCGATCGCACTCTTTACCGGGAAAACGCTCATTTTCGGTAGATGTTTCTGCTTCTCGTCGTAAACACCCTTGAAAGCAATGTCTGGCAACGTCGGTTTTGGGAGCATACAATTCGTGATGACCATGATTTACACCGACATATAGATTATATTCACGCTACATCCGGTTAAACATGGTTTGGTGTCTTGTCCTCATTTGTGGGAATATTCCAGTTTTCACAAATGGGTGGAGCGAGGCAAGTATCGACCCGATTGGGGGTGTTGTTGTGGGAGTAATTTACCACAAGTTCTAGATTTTCGCGATTTAGAAGATTTTGCAGGGGAGTAGGGTGGGCAAATAATGAATGTGGGGTAGGGTGGGCAAATTATTAATGTTTGACCAATTGATCTCGAATCATCGACATGCAGCCCACCCTACAAGAGCGAACACTTTGCTTTAACCCAACCAACAATATAGGTGATCCCATGACCTAGGGTAGTCGGGTAGGGTGGGCAAATTATGAGAGTTTGGCAATTTCATCAGGAATCCTGTCCATTTGCCCACCCTACTTTATCAGCGATCGCTACTCGCCGTCAGCTAATATACTTCATCATGAGAACCTAAATTAAGCAACAAAATAGTCGGGTAGGGTGGGCAAATTCCGATAGTTTGACAATTAGATCAGTTATCATGTCAATTTGCCCACCCTACTTTATCAGCGATCGCACTCTAGATTTTCGCGATTTATAAGTTAACGCAGGGGAGTAGAGTAGGGTGGGCAAATTAAGAACGTGAGGTAGGGTGGGCTAATAATGAAAGTTTGACCATTTGTACTCGAATCATGTCCATTTGCCCACCCTACAAGAGCGATCGCACTGTTTGGCCGGTTTTGTTGTTTCTTTCCGGTTGTTGTGATGGGTGGCTATTCCCACCCGCTTTTGTAAAGGTTTGCCAGGGTTTTCAGAAATCTTGGATATGATTCCTCTACGGCGTGACCGTATATTTTTTCACAAATATCTATTACTTGCTCCGGTTTTTTATAATCCGAATACTGCGTTTTTAGCAATTTCTTTATTTGATACCCATCATTCTTTTGATGGGCAATCAAGGGTTTTTCGGTAATTCTATCTAAATAGTTCATCACTAGTTCAAAGGGTTGCATCAGACCTCCCTCTCCTCCCTGTGGCTTTAGCTCCGATGGGGGTACTAGATTTTCATTTATCCTATCCGAGTTCTCATTTACCATGTCAACATCCATCCTCTCTTTATTCATTCCTGAGTCTGTAGTTATTTCCATCGTAATAAGAGCCAAAAAACCTGGGCTATATTTATGTACCTTAAACAACTCTACTATTACCTTACTGCCAATATGCCGATTATCTCCCCTATAACCTTCTTTCAGTATTCTATATCCACGGTCTAACATATCATTGTTTGGCACTTCTATGTCAAGATCGTTGGGGGTACGTGGGGCACCATGCAATCGGGCCGCCAGGCTTCCCCCTATACGATGCCAAACTCTTTTTTCGCTTAGCATATCACTAACTGCCGCCACCTTCCATGCCGTCTTCATCAATTCCTTATTTTTTTTTCCGGCCTTTTCCAGCTGATTATACACTTCGTCTTTTAGTAATTGCACAGGTGGCGTTATATGTAATATTTTTTGTTCTTCTTTTCTGATATTTTTGTGGACAATTGGGAGGCTTTTTTGTTCATTAACCTGTAAAACCTTCGCTCCCATCATATCTGCTTCTTTCTCTAATCCTTTATCTTCATTGATTTTCACCCCACCTTTCCTCATTACGGTTGGCTTCACCCGTCCCTGTTTCTGCTGCACCACATGCCAAGCCTCATGGGGCAAATGCTTCTCCTGCCCCGGCCCAACATGAATATCCGTCCCCTGTGCATACGCCAATGCCTGCAATTGTGCCGGTTTCTCCGAGTTGTAATGCACCCTCACATCATCCATCGAGTAGCCAGAGAGGCTTTCTATTCCTGCCTTGAGGCGATCAGGCAAGCCAGTTTTGTTTTCCTTTTGGCTCCTCGATTCCCTCATGCTATCGCCATATGTCACCGAATCCCCCGTCAACGGTTGTGCTCTGAGCTGCACCATCATCCTTTTCGGCTGCACTACCTGATGTCCACCGTGATTCGCCCCTTCCTGGTTTTTCTCCACCGGCTGTCCAAACGATAACTTTGCTTGCAGCCCCTTTTCATACCATCCCGTGTCGGGCACGTATTGTCCGGTTTCAAGGGAGTGCATCACATTAGCCATTCTACTTCCCCATTCCCCGACCGCCTCTTCTGCGTTCCAATCCCTGTCCTCTGCATCCAATCTTCTTCTAGAACCCATCACTCTGGAGTCTTTCTTTTTTTGAGCAATTGTCCTAGAAGTAGAGTGAGAATATTTAGGTTTATAGGTATGAGTAGTGCGCATAGCTAGTTCTATTTCCCATGTACCCTTAAAGAAAACAATATCAGTCGATCGGATCGTCTTCATGGAGCGCGACATGGCACCCCAAACTAAAACCAACTGGTATCACTCTAATATTAGTTCTCTGTTTCTAGAAATCTTGCGAGTTCGTAACTATTTAGAAAACTACATAGAAGGTAAAAAAAATCTACAAACCGTTACCGAATTTGTTGACAATTCTTCTGCCCTGGCTCAACTTTGTAACAAATTCCTTCTCTCCCCCTTTGAAAGGGATATCCTGCTCATGTGCGCGGGAATGGAAATAGAACCATACTTCCATTCTTTGTTTGCCAAAGCCCAAAAAAATAGTCCAAACAAAAACTATCCTACTCTCAGTTTAGCTTTTGACGCCCTTCCCGGAGCCAATTGGGGTGTCCTTTCTCCCCAACGCCCTTTACTAAACTTGCAACTGCTCCACATAGAACCAGGATTGATCCTAAGCCAGTCCCCCCTCTATATTGACCAGCGTATCCTCTGCTTTCTGTTGGGAGAATATGCCACAGACCAGGAATTAGCAGGAAAGATCAAACCCCAACCGCCTCAGACCAACCTTCATCTTTTGCCTAGCTCTCAGTTAAGTATAGTGGAGCAATTGATCACCATTTGGTCTGGGGGCGAGGGGAGAAATAGCTATCCCGTGGTGCAATTATCTCGCTCGGATCGAAGCACTAAATACCAAATTGCCTCCGCCACTTGTCAGGGTTTGGGGTTAAAGTTACATACTCTCGAACCATTGGCTCTGACCACCAACCCCCAGGAAGTGTACCAACTGGGGAAGCGTTGGGAAAGGGAAGCAATACTTAGCAATAGTGTCCTGTTTATTGACTGCGATAGTTATAATTTTTCTGAGCCTGGGCGGGAGTTGGCTCTGAGCAAATTTATTGATAGTATCAATACTCCTTTAATCCTCAGCTGCAATGACCGAAAAATTGACTGTCAGCGGACTATTGTTAACCAAGACATCCCCCCATTGAGCCACGAGGAAAAATATTGCCTGTGGGAAAGCCATATAGGGTCAGCAGCAGCAGAACTTAACGGTCAACTTGAGCGCATCGCGGTACAGTTTAACCTCAATCATGCTACTATTCAAGCTGCCTGTGATCAATTCAAAATTCAAAATTCAAAATTCAAAATTCAAGACTCTACTCAATTATGGGATTTCTGCCGCCATAATGCCCGTAATCAATTAGATCACTTAGCGCAACCTATCAATGCTACGGCTACCTGGGACGATCTGGTTTTACCAACCCCACAACGGCTGCTTCTTGGGGATATTGCCACTCATCTCAGACACAAGTATAAAGTCTATCAGCAATGGGGTTTCGCCCAAAAAGGCGACCGGGGTTTGGGCATCAGCGCCCTATTTTACGGTGCTAGCGGTACTGGTAAAACCATGGCAGCAGAGGTATTAGCCCAGGAATTTCGCCTGGATCTTTATCGCATCGACCTAAGTAGAGTAGTCAGTAAATATATTGGTGAGACGGAAAAGAATCTGCGGCGGATCTTTGATGCTGCTGAAACCGGAAGTGCTATTCTACTGTTTGACGAAGCGGATGCCCTGTTTGGTAAGCGTACCCAAGTTCAAGACAGTCACGACCGCCACGCTAACATCGAAGTCAGCTATTTGCTGCAACGCATGGAAGCCTATCAAGGGTTAGCTATATTGACCTCCAATTTCCAAAGCGCCCTCGATAGTGCCTTTTCGCGCCGCATTCGCTTTGTGGTCGAGTTTCCGTTTCCCCAACCCGAAATCCGTACCCAAATTTGGCAGCGCATTTTTCCTGCCCAGACCCCAACCCAAGACTTAAATTACCAGAAACTTGGTCAACTCAATGTAGCTGGCGGAAATATTCGCAATATAGCCCTAAATGCCGCCTTTTTGGCCGCCGCCGCCGATGAAGCCGTGAACATGGAACATATCTTAGAAGCCACAAAACGGGAATATCTTAAGTTGAAGAAAATGTTGACAAACGATGAGATTGAAGGGTGGTTTTAGTGTAAGCATTCAGCGGTCAGCTATCAGCTATCAGCTCTCAGGCGTAGGTAGTGGCGTAGGGTGGGCAAATGCTGATCCAATCACAATAAGATCTCGAATCCTCGACATGCAGCCCACCCTACAAGCTGTTGCTCTTTTTTTGACCTAAGTCAGGTATTTGCCTTGATGAGACTTTTTTCGTGACCGAATTTGCCATTGTGCTATGCCTGATTTTCGGTTTTTTTTGGGTCAGTCTTTTTCTTTGTAAGTTTTATCTAGCGGCAATCACATTATAACTTTTTAAGTAACTTATCATATTCAGTGTGAGAGCCAATCCAAAACCAAACTATTGTATCTGTGGTTTTCATAACTCCTACAGCACGCCAACCGATTCCCACCCTAACAGAGTATATTGGCTCTTGAGTCTGAAGTTTCTTAAACTCTAAACTTGGATGGTTGGGATTCTGTTTCCAAAGTTTATAATTTTTTCGTGCAGTCTGCTTTACTTTTTCTGGTAATTTACCAAAACAGTTTACAAAGTCATTGGTTAATTCTGACTTCATAATTCATCAAAACCCATAACTTTCGTTTCCCCTATCTTAGATTCATTTAATGCTTTACGGGCTAATTCGTCTAGGAAAGAGGTTTGAGATTGTGATAATGTTTTTTGCCATTTAAGTTCATTCTCAATATCTTCGATTAACTGATGAGCAAGTTCGTTTTGTATCTCTTCTGGTAAATTTTGTGCTTTCTGAAAAGCCTCTGTTAATAGATAAGTCATTAATTTCAGTATTTATCAGGAAAAACGTCTCTAAATAAATGTTAGCTTAAGTTTTCGTTTACATGCCTTACAGCGGCAATAGGGGAGTGGGCGCGGGGAGTGCGGGGCGGGGGCGCGGGGAGTGCGGGGAGGGTGGGCAAATGCTGAGCCAATTCCCTATTTGATCTGGAATCATCGACATGCAGCCCACCCTACAAGAACTCTGTTCCCTGTTCCCTATTCCCTCTTCTCTATTCCCTGTTCCCTGTTCCCTATTCCCTGTTCCCTGTTCCCTGTTCCCTGTTCCCTGTTCCCTGTTCCCTGTTCTCTGTACCTCACCCAATTGAAAACCGCTATACAAGAACTCAAACCGTTTGAGCTTCATTAAGATAAAAAGGATAAACCAGGTTAAACCTAGAATTAGTGACTCGCACCGTATAGGTAATACTTATTAACAACAATCCGTCTATTTCACTGTCTTCAATAGTAATTTCCTCCACATCTATACGATGCTCATGGTTCAAAAGAGCATCAGAAATCGTGCCTCTTATTCCCGTAATTAACCCTTGAGTAATTTCCTCAAACAGAAACTGACTCAATTCGCAACCAAAGTCAGGCTGCATAATCCGTTCCCCTGGACGGGTTGACAGGATAATTTCCAAACTTTGGACAATATCCTCGTGATCAGAAACCATCTCCACGGTTCCTGTATCCTGGTTAAATGTCGGGGGGAAACTCCATCCTGTCCCTAAAAAAGAGCTGTTTTCTTCCATTTGCCTATTACCTATTACCTATTACCTATTACCTATTACCTATTACCTATTACCTATTACCTATTACCTATTGCCTCTTGCCTCTTGCCTCTTGCCTCTTGCCTCTTGCCTCTTGCCTCTTGTTCTAGTCAACCTTCCCCTTATCGGTCAAATTATTAACTAACTTTTCATGTTCCGGTGATGTTAATCCCTGCTGTAAAATTGCTAATACTTGGCCTAAGTCTCCGGTAAGTAAAGCGTCTTGGGCTAACCATAAACCAGGGAAGTAGTCACTACAGATAATGCCTTTATCATTCGGTTCTAGTTTAATATATTTTCCTTCCCTTAACCGAAACCAATCAAGTTCTCCGTCATAAACCCGCCAAACTAAATATTCTTGAACTTGATTACGTCGGTAAGCTTTTAATTTATTATTTAAATCAATAGAGGCCGTACTCGCTGCTATTTCTACGATTAATTCTGGCGCACCTTCTACATAGCCGTCTTCAGTAATCCTTGATTGTCCATCTACCGTTAGTCTTAGTAAAGCATCCGGTTGAGGTTCATTGTCTGGATCTAGACGTACAGTCGCATTATCGCCCACTTCTACCCCTGGTGTAGCTGACCAATATGTACCTAACCAAGTCATAATACGAGCATGGGGATTAGCATGTTGGGTCATTCTTAAAGGCGATGCCATATAAACAACTCCTTCGATTAATTCCGCTTTTTTGACATCAGGCATCTGTGCATAACGCTGTTCAAATTCAACCTGAGTAAGTAGATCTCCACTTTCAAGGGGTGGAATTGTAGTTTTCGGTTTTAATATGGTTTGAGACATGGCATTTTAAGCTGTTAAGCTTTTAGATTAGGATACCTAAATTGCTCAAAGGGAACAGGGAACAGGGAACAGGGAACAGGGAAAAACCAATTTAAATGCGCATTAGCTTATTACTAACACACCCTCGGGATTTTGGTGGGTTACGCGATCGCGCTTCGCACCCTACGGACTCTTGCCTCTTGCCTCTTGCCTTTTGCCTCTTGTATCATGTCAGGATAATTACCCTTAATAAAAATCTCCCCATCTCCCCATCTCCCCATCTCCCCATCTCCCCATCTCCCCA
>NZ_JAAHHS010000361.1 GCF_010692395.1 Moorena sp. SIO3H5 | reverse complement strand
ATGAATCGAGCCATCGATTCATGCGACCCGTTTGTTCTGGGGAAATATAAGCTAGGGTTCCTTCTAATACATTCGGGTTGCGAAAGGTGGATATTTCTCGCGACAGTGTGGTTGAAATCCCAAAATCAATTAGCTTAAGCTTACCAGTATTCTGATTTAAGATAATATTTGATGGGTTAATATCTTTGTGAATAATATGCTGCTGGTGAACCTGACCGAGAATGTCAACAATCTCAATGGCCAGGTGGAGAAACTCAGCAATGGTGAATTCCTGCTTCGGAATTATCCGATTGAGAGATTCGCCGCCAAAATCTTCTAACACCATTACCCAGTTAGTTTCTAGCTTTTCCCAGCTGTAAACATCGATTACACCGGGTAGGTTAATGTTTTGGGTTGTTTCATACTCTCGCTTGAACCAAGCAATGCTTTCCGGGGAAGGATAAGCCTGTTTGAGCATTTTAAGGATAACAGGTTGGTGATCTGCGCGCCGATGTCCCCGATAGACTAAGGAGTTGGTGCTCTCATGGAGTTTATCCGTAACTTGGTAACCTGATAAATCGCGCATACTTATCTTCTTTAAAGGAGTTTTTATGATAAAAAACCGCAACCAGTGCGGTTTGAGCTTATCAAATAATAATCCACTTTTCCAAGTGTAAAAAGTTATGAGTGATTTAAAATTAACAACCCCACTTAACCGTTAGGTTAGGTGGGGTGCATTTCCTAAAAGCTGTTTGACCCAGTGGGTGGAATGGAGATCAGGCGTGGAACGGGCATCTTGCCCGTTACAATTCCCAGGCGGGCTGTCCCAACCCTGGGGACCGGGAAAATCAGGGGGAGCCCGTGGCGAATTTAATTCTTAATCGGTCAAGGGCACCTTTACAAAAGCAATGCAGCTTCTTCTTCTTCTTCTGATGGACAAGGCTCTGGATCTGGCATAGGAAAAGGGTCTGGATCTGGCAAGGGATCGGGACCGGGATCGCCCATACTAAGGGCAAGGGGAACTTGTTCGTCTGCAAATAACCCTGCAATTTTAGCAGGTTCTTTGCTGATGATTGCAGTCTGCTCTGCTTCAGATAAACCCACCTTGTCCATTACGGAACTGGGGTTATTGATGAAAACACTTTGTTTCTTGGGGTCAAGGGCCAAATCGGTTAATAAATCAAATAGTTTACTCATGAAATATCCTGCTAATTTTTAATCTAGTCACGAATCAAGAATCTAAGCTAATGGTAGTGATTTTATTCACAGCGACAATTTCTTAAATTCTTTTTTCCGTTCTTTTTCTGACAATGTTGGAGTTTGATAAAGCCTTTCCAGTGTGTATTGATCATAGATTATCCAGGCAAGCACTCGATAAGGCAATGCTTCACCAGTCATCTCATCATAGTGTTGATCAAAATATCGCAGAACTTCACTTAAATCAGCAAGGAAGGAAAGAGCACTGGCAGATCCTTCGACCCATGCAAAGTTTTGCCACAGCCATAATTGTGCCTCTGCTTGAATATCAGGATTGTTGGTTTCAGGATTGTTGGTTTCAGGATTGTTGGTTTCAGGATTGTTGGTTTCAGGATTGTTGGTTTCAGGATTGTTGGTATCAATATTTTGGGGGAAATTTTTGAGAACATCATCAACAATTTTCTTTAATTTATGTCCTGATATACATTCTTCCTTCGCCAGCTTCTCCAACTTCTCCTTGGTTTTATGATCAGCCTTTATCATGTATATCAATACTGCTTTACATATCTCAGCAAGCTTGGCATCTATTTTTTTAATAAGTGTCTGGCATTCTTCTCTAAATTTATCATTAAGTTGGTCTTTTTCCTTCTTTTGTGTACCTTCAATTACCTTGAGAATGAGTTGACCAATCAAATCCCCTGGCTTCAGGATCAAGACTTGTTGGGCACAAGCGATCGCTCCACTATAGTATCTCTCTTTTTCTGATTGATCTTTTTCTGAGTTATCTTGTCTCTTCGTTAAATAAAAAAACAGAAATGCATGTTCATAAAGACTTATCCTCCTGCTTACTAAGCTTGAAACAGGATAATAAGAGTGTTGTAAAGTCTCCATGTCTGGAGATATTTGTGTTTCTACTCCCAAATCCCACAATGACTCGTGGTATTCTTGAGCTAATCTGTGAACTGCCGCTCGCATACCCCAAGCCCAGGCATATGTGGGCATAAGTTCAATCGCTTTGTTAAGATAATTCAAAGCTTGTTTTTTACTTTCTTGATCTATCTCATTTTCGTTGATTAATTTAATCTTATCCAGAGTTATTTTCAGGCGGTAGGTTGCTCCCAAGTGAGCTAATGTCCAGGCATAGTTGCTGTTTTCTGGTGCTTTATGATCAAGCGCTTTTTCAAAATGTTTTATAGCTAACTTAATAAATTTCGTTTTATTCTCTGGATTATTTTCTGTCATTGCTCGTAGACGGTAGGTTTCACCTAGATGTGCATGAGCCCAGATATAGTTATCATTCTTTTTGACGGCTTTGGTCAAGTACTCTTCGGCTTTAGCATAATCCATAAACTCGTAGTAAAGTGTTCCTAGGTGGGCATTGAGCCAAGCATTGTCCGAGTCACTTTTTTGAATTTCTTCAAATTTCTCTATCGCCTGTTCATAAGCTCCTGACAAGCGAAGAGTTTCTGCTTTTTGAGCAAGAGCCCAAGTGTTATAATCCATCTGTATCAAATTCCTCCTTGACTGTTATTTGAAACTTAATTGATTGAGCTTTGTTGTCTGAAACGCTTTATAGCGGTTTTCAATTGGGTGAGGTACATGTTTTGAGGGAGCAGGGAGCAGGGAGCAGGGAGCAGTGAAAAAATCCTGTGTACCTGCTTAGGCTAGAAAACGCTATATAGCAATCCCTGTAGGAATTGTGATAATTGTTGATGCCATATTTCCTACTCCCTACTCCCTACTCCCTACTCCCTACTCCCTGTTCCCTTTCCTATAGCGAGTAATGCCTGAGTTTTCGGGTGATCTCGCCACTCCATCCAAGCTGGGTCGTGACTGACTAACTCAATGGCTTCATCATTAATAGGAATAGCTTCTTCTAGATATTCCCATGCTTGTTCGCAGTTACCTACCAAGATGGCTAAGGCGCTCAGTCGGTACAGAATATCTCCTCTATCCCCTGTGTCCCATTGAGACAGCAATACTGTCCGCGTAAGCTCAATCTCGCTTTTGGCCTGGGTCAATCCCTGCCAGCGAGCCTTCGCTACTGCAATACAGTACAAAGCTGTAGTGTCATCAGGAACTTCCTCTAACCTCTGCTGGGAACAAGCGATCGCCTCAGCATATCTATTGGCATAGTTGAGTAGTAACCCCCGTTCAATCCGCCAATTTTTCACAAATATGGTTTTGTCAAAGGCGATAGCTCGGTCAAAATCAATCAGGGATTTCTGGTAGCACTTCATCAGCTCATAAACTCGGCAACGATAGGCAATTGCCCAAACGTAATCCGGCTTCAGCTCAATGGCTCGATCCAAGTCAGCCACTGCCATTGTGTAATATGCTTCCCCCATAAAGCGGTAGGTTACGCCCCGGTGAGCGAGGGCCCAAAGGTAGTTAGGGTTGAGATCAATAGCGCGGCTAAAATCTGTTCGGGCTTCCTGATAACGTTTGATCTGATAGTAGGTTTCCCCACGGTGAGCGAGAGCCCAAGGGTAGTTAGAATTTAGCTCAACGGCATCGGTGAACTTGGCGAGGGCAGCTTCAAAATCTCCCATCAGCCGATCAGCCTCACCTTCCTGAGCTAGAGCCTTAGCTTTCTCAGGGTTCTGTGGGGACGCTAACTTGAGGTTGGACACAGTTTGTTGATAAGCTGTCATCAGATCTGTTTCTCCCCTGTAGCTTCTTGAACAAAAGACATACCTAAGCGCGCCATCATGTCTTTGTCCACAGGTGCTAGAGCGTGAGGCGGAATATAAAGGGTTGAAACCTCAGTAACACTGCTCTGTGGTAGCTTGGACAGAGGAATACGCTGGATAACTGGTTTGCAAACTGGATAATAAACAGCTGCTTCGTAAACAATCACTTCATGGTCACCTCCATAATGTGTTTTTAAGACCTCGGTCAATATAGTTAGAGGACGAAACTGTTCCTCCGGTTTGTAAAAACCGAGATTGCCAACCATGGCAATCTGCCACAAAATCAAGGGGCTAGTGGGGTCAAATTTACGCCGTCGAATCAAAAAGTCCGTTGCTTCAAAACTTTGACACCCGTTTCGACCAGGATCGACACCAAGGTCAGCAAATAAGCAATCTTCCGCAGAAATCCCAGGTAGCATTTGTGCTCTGAAGCCTTCACGATGTGCCTGTTTAATAGCTGCCTGGGCTGGATTGGCAAAAACCCCAGGATGACCGTAAAACACAGCACAGACATTCAGCCCCTTACGAACTTCTGTCAATATTTTTTCGGTCATTTCTTGATAAGTGTCTCTGCGCCATTGATTGTTCCGGTTATATGGCAAAGCTTCTGCTGTGGCATTCAATTCTTTGAGCCATTTAGCCGTTACTGGGTCAGCCAACGCATATAAAACCTTGTCCGCTTGTTCTATCCAGGCTTTCGCCCCCAAGGTCATATGACTTACCAATTGAATCCCCGTACCAACAATTGTTAAGGAGCCAGTTTCCAAATTCAATTTACTCTTCAGCTTAGAATCAGAGTTTTTCATCAGAGTAACAGACACAATATAGCGGTTTTCAATTAGGTGAGGTACATTTTTTTAGGGAGCAGGGAGCAGGGAGCAGGGAGCAGGGAAGAGGTAAGAGGGAAAGCGCACCTGATAGTTATACAAACCGCCGTATTTTATGTAAGCATATGTTGTATATTAGTTTGATTTTTGACCTATTAAACTCATAAAACTCATCTGATATAGCACTAAGCATTAAGGTGTTTGACATTGATAAAAGCTGAAAAGCTTTTGTAGTAAACTTTTGCCTCTTGCCTTTTGCCTTTTGCCTTGCGCGTAGCGCTATAACTCATATAAAATCTCATTAAAAAACTAATAAACAAAACATTGAATCGTGAAAGGAGCATTAAAAACTGATCTAGGGTTTCTCGAATAACTGAGATACAGCAGAAGTCAGAAGTCAGAAGTCAGAAGTCAGAAGTCAGAAGTCAGAAGTCAAACTCTTGCGCTTACTTAGGTTTGAGACTTTTGTCATTTCCTAACTGCCCTGGCGACTGGGATACATCCAATTGTCTGCCCTGTTCCCTGCTCCCTACTCCCTAAATCAATGATTAGCCTACAAGAAAGATGCTGTATACATAAACTGTTGTTCTCCCTTTTTCATAAAATACTGCCGATACAATTCACAACCTGCGATCGCTTGAGCACCTGAAAGTTTAATCAACCCCATACTGCTTAACTTGTGAGTTAGGATGGGGTCTAAGGGCACAGGTTCAGTGGCCTTGAGAACCGTATCAAAAGCTTGTGCTAATTCCGGCTGTTTTGCCAATGTTGCCCAATGACGCTGCAAGTGATTAGCATAAATTCCGGTGGCAGTGGGAGCACTTGCTAGCAGTTGGGAAAGAGTTATCTCCTTGCGACTAAGATGATAGAGCGTTAAGTTTACCAGTGCCGGATGTCCCCCCAGCATTACCATTAATTGTCTAGCTTCTTCCGGACCTATCCAGTCGAGTCCGTAGCGTTGAGCTAACTGCTGCACTTCGTCCTGGCTGAATTTGTTTAACTGAACCGGCAGCCCCACATTGAAAGGAGACTGGTTAAGCTCCAGGGGAACGTAAATTTCCGTGGAGTGAACCACTACCAGGCGAAGCTTTTGCCAGATGGGCAGTCTTTTCCCTTCTTCGTACCAAGAACGCAACAGAGGTAAAAAATCCTTGGCGACTTGGGGATGCTCGAAAATCTGGCTCACCTCATCCAATGCCAAGATTAGGGGAGTATCAATTAACTCTAGTAGATAGTCTTGGAAGTAGAGGGTGCAGCTAATCTTACTGCCCAGGTCTTCATCCCAATACTCATCTAGCATCGGTTTACGATGAAGCTGGTGAGCAATGTTGGCACACAGCCAGCGCAAAAATTGATTCAAATTGCTCAAAATTCCCTGCTCGACTTGCTCTAGGTTCAAGCTGACAGTATGGTAGCCGAGGCGGTTGCCATGGTCAAGAATCCTGAGCAGCAGAGACGTTTTGCCCATTTCTCTGGGAGCTTTAATCCTGATTAACGCTCCCGGTTTCTTGATTTCTTGATAAACTTGCTCCTCAAGGGAAGAGCGTTCTAGGTAAAAGGGAGAGTCGAGAGGGACTGAGCCACTAGGGTAGCTTGGTAGTATCTCATGGGTTTCATTGGCGGGATTTTCCGCCAGATATTGCTTGACCAGATCTTGCCTCAAAAGTTTTGTCTCTTGGTCTGGTTGGGCGGTGGCATAAGACTCCAGCAGCACCCGACAGTTTTTCTTGCTTACCCGCTGGCCAATCATCTCCGAGAGTCGCTGATACAACTCTGGAGCAACGACACTGGTAAGGTAGCCTGGACTATAACCTGCTTCGAGGGCAATTTGGTTATAAGTTCTATACTGCCAAACCCCACGCAGCATAATTCCTTCTATGGAATTAAGGGGTCGATGTTGCTTCTGTTTTAGTTGACGGTCAACAATTTCTAGGATACGATCAATAGTCATGTAAAAGGTCACCCAAATTTATCAACAAGCACCTTTTAAGTGCTCGAGCAAACGTGACACACCGAAACGAGCTATCGAAGTTTTGCCGTCCCCTTTTGGTAACTAAAAGCTATAGTGTTGATTGAATTTAAAAAACACTATAGGACTATAGGAATCAGCAAATTATATGGGTTTACCCTGAATGAGCCACCAACTTTAGAGCTTATCACTGGGCAATGGCACCCCAGTTAACCAGCAGTTAACCCTAGGAGGTTTACTAGTATTAATAACTAGTTATTTCATAAAATACCTAGTCTTGGTAAAGAGTCTTGGTGGGGCTCAATAATACCCATAAATAAAAATTACCGACTATAGCGCTAGTATTGATTCAGCAGCTTTACTACTGTATTAGTTTAATTCCAAATTAGGATTCGCGCAGTAATAATTATCTCATTTATGCATACTAATTGAGAGGTGTAACTCTTGCTAATTAAGGAATGGCGTTATAAAATCTTTGTCGAAATTAACCTGTAATAGGTAATTTATTTTTGCGCGACTCCTTAAATCCGGAAATGCACCAATATTTAGTAATTTCAACTCTTAGTGATCAGCTAGTTCAAATAACTAAGGCTGGTCAGCTACCAGTCTATTAAAGGGATAACATCACTCCTCTCGGTGGAACGGGCATCTTGCCCGTTTCTTGCGAGTAGGGAGCTTAACGATATGGCAGGCATTCAAGGCAAAATTTCCTCCTTTCATTTATTATCCTGACCCTAAGTGAGCTTACCATATATAATTCCCAGCTAACTATTAAATATTGTTAACTAGTTGTCTTACTGGGAATCCCTGACATGGCAGTGTGATAATAGCAGATAATAGCAGATAATAGCAGATAATAGCAGATAATAGGGTTTAAAAATCACTTTTACCCTTTAAAATCCTTAATTTTGTTTGTATAAACGCGATTTCATCAGATTTTTATAAGCGGAAAATGGGTATATAGGGATAATTCTCGCCATTTCCCGCTTCTGTTGACTCCCGACTTTCGACTGTATATAGGGTTTATATTTGAGATGTAAACGTGTATGGTTTTTTTTGATTGGACAATAAAACCTCGAATCTCTTTCCCCTATTGCCTTTCGTCTCTTGA
>NZ_JAAHHS010000360.1 GCF_010692395.1 Moorena sp. SIO3H5 | reverse complement strand
TCCATCAATGGTGGACACACATCCATCCCGATGATGTAGACCAGGTGATCAAAGCCATGGAGGATCACTTAGCTCAGAAAACCTCCTATTATGTTCAAGAGTATCGCTTACGGTGCAACGACGACAGTTACAAATGGATTCTTGACCAGGCACAAGCACTGTGGGATGAAGCAGGTGATCCAGTGCGAGTGGTTGGCTCAATTACCGATATTAGCGATCGCAAGCAGACAGAAGAAGCATTGCAAGAAAATGAAAAGGCGCTGAAGTCCAACCAAGAGCGGCTCGAAGCAATTATGAGTTCTCTTCAAGACGTGGTGTGGTCAGTATCACTGCCTTCTGGGATACTGCGCTATGTTAATATAGCCTTCGAGCAAGTTTACGGTCGCCCAACTTTCGAGCTATTCAGTGATCAAGACAACTTATGGCGACAGTTTATTGTGCCAGAAGATTCTGATCGTGTTGAGAAGGCATGGCGAGCTGTTCAAGAAAACCGTCGTCAATCGTGGGATTTAGAATATAGAATTGAGCTCAGTAATGGAGAAATTCGCTGGCTGAACGACCGCGCTCATGTGGTTATCCGTGATAATGGCAACTCTGTACATCTTCACGGCATCACTACGGATATCACTAAGCGTAAACAGCAAGAAGCTGAACTGCAACAACTCAATCGAGAATTAGAAATTAGGGTTCAACAGCGCACAGCTGCTTTACTCGAAAGTGAACAACGATTCCGCTCGTTGTTTGAATCTGCCCCAGATTTTATTCATATCTTAGATACTCAGGGCATGATTGAGCAAGTGAACCCCGCTGTCATCCAACAGTCAGGTTATGCTGAATCAGAATTGATCGGTAATCGGTTAGAAGAGTTTTTTACCCCCAGATACCAAAACATTTGCCAGCAAAAGTTTCCAGTTTTACTGGAGCAGGGAACCCATCGTCAAGAAATTGAGTTTGTCTGCAAAAATGGCACTGTTATTACCACAGACTCCTCCTACTCAGTGGTTCATGATACCCAAGGAAACATTAACTATATCTTAGTGTTGCAGCGAGATATTACTTCACGCAAACGATTTGAAGAAGAACGTACCCAGTTAATTGCTAGCTTACAGGAATCAGAGCGACGGTGGCGCAGCCTTCTCGACAATGTGCGACTGGTGGTGGTGGGACTAGACCGAGAGGGTAAAGTCGAGTATGTTAATCCATTCTTCCTAGAATTGACTAAGTACACAGAAGCAGAAGTTAAAGGCAAGGACTGGTTTGAAAACTTCTTGCCCAATTACCAGCAACAGTCAGTACAGCAATATTTCCAGGACATCCTAGAGCCAGACTTTCAACCCCACTATCAGCATTCGATTCTTACCAAATCAAAGCAAGAAAAAATCATAGCTTGGAATAATACCCTACTCCAAAATGTCCAGGGAGAGGCCATTGGCACCATGAGTATTGGGGAAGATATTACCGAGCGCTACGCTATTGAACGGATGAAAGATGAATTCACTTCCGTGGTCAGCCACGAACTCCGTACCCCCTTAACCTCGATTCATGGTGCCTTGAACCTGTTATCAACTGGTCTAATTCAACCTCAGTCTGAACGAGGACAGCGTGTGATTGGCATTGCCGCTGATAGTGCTGAGCGTTTAGTGCGACTAGTTAACGATATTTTGGAACTCGAACGTCTGGAATCTGGTAAAATCCGTTTGTCAAAGCAGCCCGTAAATGCAGCTGAGTTGATGGTTAAAGCTGTTGATCAGGTGCAGGTGATGGCTAATCGAGCTGGGATTAAATTGGAAGTCTCGTCCCAAGCCATTGAAGGTGAAATTGAATTCGAGGCTGATAGCGATCGCATTATTCAAGTAATAACCAATTTACTCAGCAATGGGATTAAATTTTCAGACAGAGGTTCTAGCCTATGCTTAACAGTGGAACTGCCACAGCCAGAGGAACTAGAAACCACCTCACCCCCTGACCCAAACAGTCCAACGATCTTATTTACTGTTAAAGACCAAGGTAGGGGAATTCCTGCTGACAAACTTGAAAGCATTTTCGGGCGTTTTCAACAGGTTGATGCCTCCGATGCCCGTAAAAAAGGAGGTACAGGTTTAGGGTTAGCAATTTGCCGTAATATAGTGGAGCAGCACGGAGGCAAAATCTGGGTTGAGAGTACTGTTGGTGAAGGCAGTAGTTTTTATTTTACTTTACCGAAAGAAACAGCAGCAGCAGAAGGTGATAACCATGACAACTAAGCGCATTTTAGTAATTGATGATGATGATGGGGTTCGAGAAATCATCCAATTTTCTCTAGAAGCAGCAGCAGGGTGGGAAGTGTTGACAGCTGCTTCTGGTAAAGAGGGATTAGCTAAGGCTGAGGCAGATCAGCCTGATGCTATTTTGCTAGATGTAATGATGCCCGAGCTGGATGGACCGGCTACCTTTCGACAGTTACAAGCTAATGCAGTAACGGCGGATATCCCAACAATTTTGCTAACCGCTAAAGCTAGGAGCAGCGAGCAAAAGCAGTTTCTAGATTTGGGGGTAACTGGAATTATTACCAAGCCGTTTAAACCTATGGAATTGGTCGAGGAAATCCAAGTAATTCTTAATTGGCTCGATTGACTCATCGGAGTGCTAGGTTTTATTAAAACTGCCAAACCTGCAGGCAATTATCAATAACTTCATCATAGATTAATTGCTGGCAAACGCAGTTCTCAATTGGGTGAGCTACAAAGATTCGATAGCATTCACCTTTTAGACCTTACAGATTACCAATAAGTTGGTAGCTTAGTCAATCACAGTATCTTCACATTTGCGGCCTAATTTGTATTTGTAGGTAAGGTAAATAGATCTTGGGTTGAATTTCGGGGTATGGGTATCATTTTTCCAAACAAGGGTAACAATTCTAGTACTTCTTTCAACATCACTCCTTTGGATCAATTATCCCTGAGTCCCACGATCAATCCCACGATCGATTTAGCTTATCCTCACGACCCAGAGCACCAGAGGAGACAAACCTTCACACCAGTTGTCCTGGGTATCAAGAGTTTACCCTTGACCACAGAACGAGATATGGGTACCAGCCAAGCCCAGGACTATGAGTCATACATCGCATTAGCTCTGGATGTGTTTCAGAGTCAAGACTCAACATTTATCAAATCTCTTAAAGACTTTCTCACTGTTTTACCCAGTCCCACTTATATCGAGCAAGTCTTACTCGCAGCAGTTTATCGACTACCAGAGATTAACCTTGATGCTTGTCACTGGCTATTGCGTCATCCCGATTATTTGATGCCCGAACTTGACTTAGTGGCAGTAGCGATCGCTCTGGCAATTAAGAAACTTCAGGAGCAAGGGTTAGTGTTGGGTCAAGATTTTAGCATTGAACCGAATGGTCGGTTATCTGTCAGTAGTCTGGCAAAAGATACGTTATGGTTCGGTAGCTCAACTAGCGATCGCCTCTTGCTAGAACAGATTCTACAAGTTGGGGATTAATCTTGATCATGAATTTATAAAGCCTGGAGCGATGAACAAAACAATTTTATTAATTGAAAATGATAAACTGTTGCGCTCAAATTTTTCAGATTTACTAGAATTAGAGGGCTTTAATGTCCTTACTGCAGGAGACGGTTGGCTCGGTTTAAATTTAGCTAAAATTGTCCGACCTGATTTAATTATTTCTGAAATTAATATACCATCCCTTGATGGTTATGAGCTTCTCCAGATATTACGGGATAGGTTAAAGACAGCGAAAACACCGTTTATATTTCTAAGCAGTGAGTCAAAAGAGGATGGCTATGCTCGAGCTAAGCAACTGGGAGCCAACGATTATCTAACTAAACCTGTAGATAGTCGGGAACTGTTAGCAGCAATTAATCAGCAGTTAAGGATACTTCCATTGACTTAAAACAAGGCTCAAAACACACTATTTCTTAATTAATAAACCGCTTTGTAAGAATAGACCGGTTGGCAAAAGGAGTGTAAACGATGACTAAAACTCTTGTTCACCTAACTACACCGATAGTGATTCAAGAAATTGAAAATGTCTTAGCAACTTATCCGGAATTTCCCTATCAAGACGTTTTTTCCGAGTCTAACATACGCCAGGATTTAATTGCTTATGTCCTGAACCGAATTCCGAATAACTATGAAGCGGTAGACAAGATTGAACCATCATCAAAAAGCCAAAAATTACAGCAGTTATCCTCAGAGCAGAAGCTGTATTTAGAAAACTGGATTCATACAGGAATATATAATATCTTGCACTGGGATAATTTCCCGATGCCCCAAACGTTTACCTCAAGGTCTATTTCCGATACTTTTTAGCTTGATTGACCAAAATTTTATCCTAAAATAGGAGTTCTCAATACCAAATTGAGAACTCCTATTTTATCCATGGAATAACCAGTAAACCAAGTGATTAACTGGACTTGATATCAATCGTGATCCAAACCTGAGCCAAGGTCTCTAAGATTATCGGTAACTTTCGCTAGCCCCAGATGTAGCAGGCTGGTTTCCTGGATATTGGTTTTCTGGATATGCTAGTTGGGGATTGCGCAACCGTTCCAACTGTAAACGCCGAAACTCAGAAGCAGCATCATTTAGTCTCTGAGACTGTCCCTGATTGAACTGATCGATATCAACTGTACCCAATTGGGCATTATGGATTAAATCAAAAGCGTTGAAACTACTGTCTCCAAACCCCCCAAACGTGTCTTGCTCGTTAGAATTATTAAAATTTTCATCCGCTCGAATAGTACCTATACTTTGGGCAGTAGCGGACCCGTGCAGTAATGCTGTAGTAATGCCAAGGGCTACACTCAATACAGCTACAGTAAAAACAGATTGGTTGCTGAGCTTCATAGGAATCCCCCTTTAATAGATAAATCTCACTGGTCTACTGCTAGAAAATTATATATAGTTAACTAAAGTTAACCTGCACAGTTAACCTGGACAATTGTTACAGGTTCATTTTGGACGGTTGACGCGACCCTGTCAATAGTCAACCATCCAGAAAAATCGATGAGTTAATATTAATTATTTCACGGGATCCTAAGGCTTTAGCCCTAGGAAGACTAATTACAACCGGCGGCTGAGTAGTGGAGAAATTGCGAGTAATACCACTGTGCTAAAACCAAGCAATACCAACAGGGATTGGCCAAAGGTAATAGATGCCCAAGGAGCCTGCATCACAAGGCTACCAATAGACCAGTCATTGTGGAGATAGAGATAGCGAATTGGTTCAATGGCATAGCTGAGGGGGTTAAGACTGGCTACTACCTGTAACCATTTTGGCATGAATGAGAGAGGAGCAAGGGCTGTGCTGGCAAACAGTAGGGGTAAGTTGGTAACAAAAATTACTGCAATTAGTTCAATGTGACCGGGTAGAGCAAATGCTAGTCCTAGACTAAGGGCTGTGACTCCCACCACCAGCAAGAATACTATCAAGGCAATCATAGCCAGACCGGCTAGGTTCGGCAAACCAGCTCCTAAAAAGGCACTGGCGGTGACAATTGCCACAGTTTGCAGCAAACTCAGAGCGATAATATATATGGCTGAGGCTGCAACAATAGAGAAGCGAGATACTAATGGAGCTACTAGTAAGCGGTTGAGGAAACCAAATTCCCGGTCAAACATGATCGGTAAGCCAGCATTGAGTGCTCCAGCAAAGGCGGTAAACACAATCACACCTGCACCGAGGAATTTGCCATAGCTCAAACTCTCGCCAAAAATCCCTTGAGGAGCGTTTTGGAATAATGCCCCAAATAGGATTAGCCACATTAGGGGCTGGATAATACCAGCCATTAAGGTAGAAGGTCGCCGTTGCAGCTGAATAAACAGGCGTTTGGTTAGGGCAACGGTTTCTTGGATAAATTCACTTACACCAGGAGTATCATTGACTGGGATTGGTGCAGTAAGGTCTGGTTGCCAGTTAAGGTCGGATTTAGGAGGGGTAAGGGTTTCACTCATATTGATTCGTGCCATAGATTCTAAAATAGTTGGAGCAATTTGTATTTACTGTCCACTAACCACTGCCCTATGTCTCCTTTAGGCCATATTTTGTTTCCGCTCTGCCTTCGGATCTCGTTTCCCAGCCTCAGCAAGTTCAGCATCCATAAGGGTTTTACCTGTGGCAGCCAGGTAGACATCATCCAGGCTAGGTCGCGACTGAGCAATCCCAAAGGTCGGTAAACTAACGTCTTTTAAGGCTTGCTGAATGATCATTAAGGCATCGCTTTGGGGTTTAACCACAAGGTTAAGGGAATTGCCCTGATTGCTGTTAATAATCACCTCTCGCACAAAGGGCAAGGACTGCAGCATATCTTTGGCTTCCTTGGCTTCTTCCATGGGGGAGAATTCCCGGATGCGCAGGGTAATGCGATCGCCTCCAACACTATCTTTTAACTGAGATGGTGTCCCCTCAGCTATGATCAAGCCTTTGTCAATAATTGCGACTTGGTCAGCTAATGCGTCTATTTCTTCGAGGTAGTGGCTGGTGATTAGTAATGTGGTTCCTGAGTCTCGCAGCTTTTGCAACAGTTCCCATACCACGAATCTGCTCTCAATGTCAAGACCTACGGTGGGTTCGTCTAGTACTAAAACATCCGGTTGGTGGAGTAAGCCAGCAGCTAAGTCCAGCCGCCGACGCAGACCACCGGAGTAAACGCCAGTTTTTTTATTGGCATACTCTTTTAGCTGCAAAATGTCAAGCAGTTTATTTATGCGTTCTTTGGCAACTGCTTTGGGGAGGTGATAGAGGTCAGCTTGCAATTGGAGTAGTTCTTTACCAGTGAGTACCTTATCTAGGGCAACTTCTTGGGCTACATAGCCTAGGCGGCGGCGTGCTGCCCTAGGATTGTGTAGTACTGAAATGCCAGATACCTCAATTTTTCCAGCGTCCGGTGCCGTGAGGGTGCATAGGCAACGAATGGTGGTGGTTTTCCCGGCACCATTAGGACCGAGTAAGCCAAAAATTTGACCCGGTTCAACTTGTAAGGAGATGTCTTTGACGGCGTGGACATCTCCATAGCGTTTTTGGAGGTTCTGGATTAATACAGCGGCAGCCATAAGCTTTCCCTATGCCGGTCAGGGATACACAAATCTCAACACTTGTTATTGTAGCCCCTTGCCCTGGTTAGCGGTAAGATGTAATGTTTTTAGGCAAAACTGCTGAGTTGCGGTTTACCGGAAAAGTGGGGAGAGGGTTGACTACTTATATATAGTTAAGCAATCAAAAAACTTAATCTTACTTTCCAATACAGAAACGGCTGAAAATGCGGTCAAGCACTGATTCCGTTACTTCCTCTCCTGTTATTTCTCCCAAGGCTTGAATTGCTCCACGCAAATCTATCGTCCAAAAATCTAAGGGTAACTCTTGGGCAATAGTTTCTTGCACTTGCTCAAGAGATATTTTCGCCCTAGTCAAGGCAGCAGCTTGTCGTTGGTTAATGGCTAAATCTAAATCAGCGGCTTGCAGGTTGCCACGATTTACTGCATCAAGAATTGCTTTCTCCAGAGCATCAATGCCTTGATGGTAGGCAGCAGCTGTCTTCACTACCTGCTCTATAGTATTAGGATAGCATAGGGTAGATTCACTCTTATCACTGGCTAGGTCAGTTTTGTTAATCACTAGAATTACGGGACGTTCTTGCACCTGTTGGTAAATTTCCTGGTCTCCTGCACTCCAGCCAGTGGTTGCTTCAATCACCAGTAATACCAAGTCAGCCGCCATGGCTGCACTACGCGATCGCTCTACTCCAATCTTCTCCACTTGGTCAGCGGTTTCCCGAATTCCTGCA
>NZ_JAAHHS010000036.1 GCF_010692395.1 Moorena sp. SIO3H5 | reverse complement strand
GCTATCATGCTAAAAAAAACCTCTAAGGAGAGAATTTAAAGGTGCGCTCTTACCATTAAGAATTAAATTCGCGCGATTGTCGTGCCTAATAGTTCTAAATTAATGATAATTGAAAGTCTGGGCAAAAGCGCATCTAATCATATTATAATAGCTGTTCGCTGTTCGCTGTTCGCTGTTCGCTGTTCGCTATCAAGTGATTAACAGTCCCAGATATCCAGCTATTTAGTTATTCAACATAAATTATTCAACAAGCTACCAACACATCTTGACCCCCAAGCACTCTCAAATCCTCTTCATCGAATTCAACCGGTGTACCACTGCGAACCAGTTCAGCAAAGTCCTCATTAGGCACCATCCAGCACAGGGTATACAAACGACCAGTGCCAGTATTTCTAATTTCATGAATTCCTGTAGGCGGCACTAATAAGGTATCTCCAGTCCGCAGCTGAACGATTTTGCCATCACAGCTGGCTAACCCTTGACCCTTGAGGATATAGAACATTTCTACTCCAATTTGATGATAATGGAGCGGAGTCTTTCCTCCTGGCTCAAAAATCTCTACACAAAATGTTATTGAAGCATTAGCACTGTCTGGATCGAAGACAATGGCTAAGCGATTTTTATCCTGGGGACTAATACGATAAGCTTGGTAGTCTTTGGGAGACCTAACTACCGGAATCATGCAACGATTATCCATGGTTGAGTTATTACTGTTGAGGGTTGACTTTTGAAAAGTTAATTGATAACTTAATTAGTTAAGTGCTTTGATAGTTGTCGGAGAATCGTTGACCAACTCAAAGCCAAGCATTGGTTAGAATTGTAAGTGCTAACTTTTAGGGAATAATCTTAGTCAATAATCTAGTAAGATAGTCGCCGCATAGTCTTAGACTAGTTGCAGTCTACTTTATCTACCAATCTCTAGCTATTAAATTTAATATTATCTAAATTTTTGTTGGGCGATTGACTTAATCTGGGACAGTTTGTAAAGAAATATGAAATAGCCCTGGAATTCCCCTACACCCCACAGCCGATAATTCACATTTTTTTTAGGGTGATTGACTTAATTAATTCGGGACAGTTTGTAAAGAAATATGAAATAGTCCGTGAATTCTCCTAAACCCCACAGCCTAGACTCTAGCTCAACCAGCAATCTTAATTTTTCTCTAGGCACTGAATAAAGAGGGGTTAGGTAATAAGCGGGTTTGTATCTGGGTTTTAAACATAGGAATTGCCGCAAAAAGCTTGCATACAAAATACAACAGACAAAGGGGGAAAGATATCAGCAGTTTTATTGAACAGTAAAAAAATACCATACAGGTTTACATCTCATTTATAAACCCTGTATATCATGTCAGAATAATTACCTTTAATAAAAATATCCCCATCTCTCTTGCTAAGGGTGATCGCCTTTTGATTCAATAGCGATCGCGCACGCGTGTGCGTAGCACAATCGCGTTTTTTTTAGCCCTCAGCTGCTACACTCTAGCGTTTATCGTAGCTATGAGGTACACATTATTTTTGCCCTTTTCCCTCTTCCCTCTTTCCTATTCTATGCTCCCTGCTCCCTGCTCCCTGCTCCCTGCTCCCGTCTTGATGCAGTCGCTCATGGGGGAAACCCCCAAGACCGCGCTGCATCGCTGCTCCCTAAAAACCAGAAATTTGTACCTCACAAGTCGTATAATTGCTATAGTATTAATACTCTACCTTATCGATTTTTTCTTGCCATTCTTGGAAAGCTCTTAAGGCTTCATCCCGCATTAATTGAATGATTGGAAGTTTGCGATCGCTTATGGGCAAGTCCAATTCCTCGTAAATGAATTGGTCATCAAATCCAATTTGAGCCGCATCAGCTTTAGTATTGGCATAGTAAACCTTGTCCAGCCTAGCCCAGTAGATCGCGCCGAGGCACATCGGGCATGGCTCACAGCTAGTATAGAGTTCACAACCGGTCAGTTGAAAAGTCTGTAAGACCTTGCAGGCATCACGAATAGCTACAATTTCAGCATGTGCCGTAGGATCATTCGTGGAGGTGACTTGATTATGAGCTTTGGCAATAATCTCTCCATCCTTGACAACCACTGCTCCAAATGGACCTCCCTTTCCAGACCTAACGCTGATCACAGATAGAGCAATGGCCTCGTTCATAAAGCGACTGTTGGGCTGTTTGACACTCCCCATAGCTAGAAGCCAGGGGATTCTTGGTTCATAGACCCGTCTTGCTCAACCAGGTCGGAACCAGGAAGAGTAGAGGACAGATCTCCCCAAGCGTTGATTAAAGTTCCGGTGTGCCCCACCGTACCCAAGGCTCTCGTTAAGATGTTTTTAGCGGCGTTGTGGTCGCGGTCTAGCTGACATCCGCACTTACAGGTGTGGGTTCTAGTTGACAAAGATTTCTTGACCACTTCGCCACAATCAGAACAGTTTTGACTTGTGTAAGCAGGATTAACTGCAACAGTGATCCTTCCAAACTTCTGGCCAAAATATTCCAACCATTCTCGAAATTGATACCAACCCGCATCATTAATAGATTTAGCAAGACAGTGGTTCTTGACCAGGTTCTTGACTCTGAGATCTTCATAGGCGACCAGGTCGTTAGACCGGATTACGCAACGCGCCAGTCTCTTGGCATGTTCTTCACGCTGCCTACTTATTCTAAGATGTGTCCTGCCTAGTCTATTAATTGCTTTCTTGCGATTGGATGAGCCTTTCTTTTTTCGAGATACTCGTCTCTGGTAAAACTTTAAGCGCTTTTCGCCTTTGCGATAAAATCTGGGGTTAGGTTCTGAGTATCCATCAGAGTCGGTATAAAACTCCTTCAAGCCTACGTCCAACCCAACAGTAAAACCAGTAGCCTCTAGTCGCTCAATATTATCGATTTTTACGCAGAACTGGACGTAATAGCCATCAGCTCTTTGAACAATCCTAACTCGCTTAATAAGTTTCTGGTCGAAACTCCACAAGTCCCAGGTGCCCTTGAGTTTAACCCTCCCAATGCCTTTCTTGTCGGTAAACTTGATAGATTTTTTGTCCGGGGATAATTTCCATCCAGATTGCTTATATTCAACCGACCTATAATGCTTCTTAAACTTGGGATAACCTTTCTTGCCAGGGACTTTTTTCTTGCAATTATCGAAAAACCTTTTAATCGCCCTTTCTACATTTTCGACAGAAGCCTGACAGGCGTGACTATTAAGTTCTTTGACAAAGTTAAATTCATCCCTGAGTTGAGTGTTGTAACGGTAGAGTTCTTTTTTGGCGACCCCTCTGTTATCCATCCAATATCGAAGCACTTTGTTGCGGACAAATTTTGCTGTCCTAATAGCTTCATTTATTGCGACTTTTTGGGACTCTTTGATTACCGCTTTGAACTCCATTACAAACACTTTTAATTACCTCCTTAGTTTTTTGTTGAATTTACTTATTATTATAGTCGATGTCTTCCGAGAAAAGTTCCCGGAGATTGATCAGGGAATAAATTCCCTGCGGGCTAACCCCATGGATAGAATCGGTGGGGCGTTGCGCCCTTAGACTTTCGGTCATGAATTTCCATGGTTTAGAAATATGGCTTTGCCATCATAGCTCAGTCGTCAGGGGAGAAATTTTGAAGAAGGTGGGTTACGGCGCTTCCCAAGACTGATTGCTAATCGCTCAAATCCTGGCCGCGCCTAACGTAAGCATTCAGCCGTCAGCCGTCAGCCGTCAGCCGTCAGCTTATTTTATTCAAAGGTGCGCTCTTACCATTAATAATTAAATTCGCCACGGGTCGCACCTAAAAGCACCGATTGCGCTACGCGCACGCTGGGCGAGTAGCATGTGCTATGGGCATAAACTGTTCGGTGTAGCTTGGCCACAGACCCAAAGCTGATAGCTGATAGCTGATAGCTGAATGCTTACCGCCTCACCCACCCTACGCACTTGCTATAGGTTTGTCTTAACCTCGTGTCATGTTGATGTGCTCCATCATTTTCTGCTTCCTAGCCTCTGATAAAGAAGGCTGCTCCACAGGCACTTCCGTAGTTTTCTGCAGGTGCTCCATGATTTTCTGTTTGCGTTGTTCTTCTGAAGTAGCCATAGTTAATATGTTGAGAAATATTGTCTTCCATTAATTTATATTAAGATTTTTCGGCTCATATGGCAAGGTCAAATCCTCATATTCCCCTCAGACTTAAAGCTGCTGGAGTTTTTGGACTGCTCAACCCAGCACCTGTTGAGCTTTATTAATATTTGATATAATATTAATTTTTAAATTACATCCCGAATTTCTTGTCAATAACCTGGTAGTTTTGATTCCCTTGGCGAAGCGGTTGCAAAGGAAGATCGCTTTTTGGAAAATCCCTGTCAAAAAATTTTTTTTTCAGCTTGATAGAGAGGCAGCGCCGCCAAAGGGGGTCTCCCCCATGAGCGACTGCCGAGGATGCTTAGCAGTTATCAGCACTTTGTAACTTACCCAATTGATAACTGCTATAGATAGTAATTCTATAATAAAAAAATGACCTATTATTAGCTTCGGAGACCAAACTAATGGTAGTGACGAAACAGAGAGCAGATCGGGTGGTTTTACATAACATTTCCTGGGAACAGTTTGAAAATCTGCTGCTGGATTTAGGTGACCATCGCTCTGCTCGTTTAGCCTATGATTATGGTACCATTGAGATTATGACTCCTTTACCTGAACATGAATATTATAAAGAGGTGATTGGTGACCTAGTTAAAGAGCTGGCAGATGAACTAGATTTAGACTACGAAAGTTTAGGGTCAACAACCTGGCGGCGAGAGAGTAGCTTAGCTGGGGTAGAAGCAGATAATTGTTTTTATATCCAAAATGAAGCGGCGATTCGAGGCAGGTTGGACTTAGATCTTAACCAAGATCCCCCCCCAGATCTCGCTATAGAAATTGATGTAACGAGTAAATCACTGCCTCGTTTGCCAATCTATTCTCGCTTGGGAGTCCCAGAAATATGGTGCTATGATTCTGGCAAACTAACAATTTACTTACTGGAAGAGGGTGAGTATGTAGAACAAGCAAAGAGTAGGGTTTTTCCTGAGTTACCGATTCAAGAGCTTCCTAGTTTAATTGAGCGCCATCGGGCTGATGGTAGGCGGGCAATTCTGCGATCAGTGCGAGATTGGGCAAGGAACTATTTTTAAAACATTCGATATTTTTGGATAAAATTTAAGTCCTATTAATGTCAAGTAATAAAGACTTATAGCGTTAATCATACTTATAAGATAAAGTCAAGTTTATTCCCCTACTCCCTACTCCCTACTCCCTACGTCCTAAAATTCCAAGGGCGTAACTAACTTAGCCAATTCAAAATCCCTATAACTGCTATAGTTAAAACGGCAAACCATCAGATGCACTACCAATCAAAGTATGCCTAAGGCTGATGTTATTGGATTAGGACGGTCAGGTCTTGCAGCTGCAAGACTCCTAAGAAAAGAAGGTTGGGATGTCACTCTCAGCGATGCCGCTAGCCCTGAACGGATCGCTGCACGTTATACCCCAGAAGACTGGCAACACCAACAACAACAGCTTGCCAGAGACGGAATTAACCTTAAACTGGGTTATTCCCTAACCCTAGACTCTTCAGACTTACCCCAGCTGATTGTAGTTAGTCCTGGTGTTCCCTGGGATATACCAGTTTTAGTTGCAGCCAGAACCCAAGGCATTGACACCATAGGCGAAATTGAACTAGCTTGGCGTTATCTCCAATCCTGTCCATGGGTAGCTGTTACTGGTACTAACGGCAAAACTACTACCACCTCCCTGATTGCTGCTATTTTTCAAGAAGCTGGTTTCCATGCCCCCGCCTGCGGTAACATTGGTTATGCCGCTTGCGAACTCCTCCTAGCACCAGAAATCACGGGTAAACCTGGGGAAACATCCCCAATCGATTGGGTAATTGGGGAAATCAGTAGTTACCAAATCGAATCTTCCAAAGACCTTGCTCCTCGTATTGGTGTCTTGACAACCTTGACCCCTGACCACCTCAGCCGCCACAAAACCCTGGAAAACTATTATGACATCAAGGCGTCTTTGGTGCGTCGGTCCCAGTTACAAGTTATCAATGGGGATGACCCTTACCTGGGTAATTTGGGAGTCAACTATTGGCCCAATGCCTATTGGATCAGTATCACAGGTGGTCAGGGGGACAGGAATTTTAAACCTTGGGCTTACATCCAAGATGACTGGGTGATAGCAGACTCAGAACCGATCTTGCCAGTGAAATCCTTACAGATGGTCGGAGATCACAATCGACAAAATTTATTAATGGCAGTGGCAACAGCACGATTGGCAGGAATTGAAAAAAATGCGATCGCATCCGCCATTGCCAAGTTTTCTGGTGTACCCCATCGCCTAGAAAAGGTGATTACCTGGCAGGGGATAGACTTCATCAATGATAGTAAAGCCACCAACTATGATGCGGCTCAAGTCGGTTTAGCCTCAGTAGCTGCACCCACTATTCTAATTGCTGGTGGGGAAGCCAAAGCTGGTGATGATAGCAGTTGGATTGAAACCATTAAACTCAAAGCAGCGGTTGTGTTACTCATTGGTGAGGCAGCACCTGCTTTTGCGGCACGCCTTCAGGAAGCTAGCTATTCCAGTTACGAAATTGTGGAAACTATGGCGAAAGCAGTACCAAGAGCAGCAGAACGGGCTCAACAGTATAATGCGGGTGTTGTCCTGCTTTCTCCCGCCTGTGCTAGCTTTGACCAATACCAAAGCTTTGAACATCGGGGAGATGATTTCCGCAGTTTGTGTCAGCAGCACCTTACTACTATTTAGCCAGTAACTAACGGTAACGTCCCTAATTGGAGAGCCATATTATGTCTAGCCAAAACTTTCGCAAGCCAGAATTTAGCAGAGAACTGCGCTTAGGACTAGTGGTTTATGGTGGAGTCTCTCTAGCGATTTATATGAACGGTGTTTGCCGCGAATTTTATAATGCAGTTCGCGGTAGAGGTATCTATAAACTAGTTAAAGCTCTTACTGATTCTGATATTATTGTTGATATTCTCTCAGGCACCTCAGCGGGAGGGATTAATGGGGTTTTGCTTAGCTACGCCTTGACCAATAGTAGTCAGGATGAAGTTATCGATTTTGAAAACTTTGCCCAAATTTGGCGGGAAAATGGCAACATCCGCAAGCTCATGCATCAACCTAGCATTAGTCAAGGTAAAAATGATGGGGAATCTATTTTAGATGGCAAGGGCTACTATCAAAATGCACTAGCTAAAGCCTTTGAACAAGGGCAGAGTAATAAAAAGAAAGCACCCTCAGGTGAGTGGGTATCTTCCTTTAATGAATTAGATTTATTTGTGACAGGAACTGATATTGTAGGACGGGTTGATACCGTTTTTGATGATACCGGACGGGTGATTGATCTTAAAGACCACCGCACGATCTTTCATCTCAAGCACCGTCAAGGTCGCAAAGAGCCCTTTAATCCAAATTTTAACCCAAACAATTCAACGGTTCAAGATACCTATCAAGCTCTGGCAAAACTGTGTCGTATTACATCGTGTTTTCCAGTTGCCTTCCCTGTAGTTACCGTTGAGTTAGATAATCCTAGCAATCAGGTAGATGCCAAGTTAGTAGATTGGGGAATCCTGAAGAATCGCCAGTTACCGGAAACCCCTCCAACCGGTGGGTATCAATTGCACTTTGTGGATGGAGGTGTGCTAGATAATCGGCCTTTCAGTTATACCATCAAAGAAATGTATTATCGTGCCGACTATTATCCAGTTGAGCGCAAGTTATTTTATATCGATCCCAGTCCAGATAATTTTGCTGGCAGCCAAAAGTTTAATCAGATGCCAAAGCCTGATGTCTGGGAGGTAATCCAGGAGTCGTTGTTAGGAATGCCGACCTATGAAAGTATTAGTAATGATTTGGGGTTAATCAAAGACCGTAACCATAAAATCCAGCGCTACCAGTCTCTGCTAGCCGATGCAGAATCCCCCTTATTTGCCAAGGCTGACAACTCCCAACAGACAACCCTCCCAGTTGAGACGGGAATTTATTGGCGTAGTCGTCTGATTAGCTTACGCGATCGCACATTACCTCTAGTCTTGAGAATGTCTCAAGTCAGTAGCACCAAATCTTACCAAGAAATATTAAACAACCAAGTCCTTTTAGATAAAATAGCTAAGCTACTGACCCAACACATTACTGAACCGGAAAAACGGGAAAATCACGACATTATTCTCCAAGACCCTAGTCAACAGATTAGCAATCTCGATATCGAATATGCCTTAAGGAAGCACTTCTATATCATTAAAAAAGTTTGTCAGTTGATGAATCAGGAGCAATCATTATCAGAGTATAAAATGCTCCAATCCCTAGCCTTAAGGCTAGGTCGTCACATTAAACTCCTAGAAGTTATTAAGATGGCATCAACTAAGCTGTTGAATCATCCCCAGGTTAGTCAATCCTTCTATGACCTGATATCATACTTTCAAACTAATCAAAGTTCGGAGTCTACGGATAATCAACTGCGTAGTGAGATTTACAACCGTCTAATTCGGTTATACCGTTTCTTGCTCGATGCTGAGGGGCTAGCAGAATTTGTCCCAGCAAACCATCAGCAATCCTATTTAGAAAAAGTCCCAGCCTATTTATTGCAAAAATTACCAGAAGCAGCAGAACAATTAGCCGCTAACTCTGAAACCCAGACAGTTGGCAAAACCACCATTGACTGGTTGCCCCAGCCGCTAATTTCCAGCATTTTTGAACAATTGAAGCAAAAAGTTAATCAAGTAGATCAAGAACAAAATCAACTTCAAAAAATCTGGCTTGCTGAAAAATTCAAAAATAACAAGAATGAAAATAATGGTAACGAATACTCCTCCGTTTTGTGTAAGATAGAGAAAGCATCAGAGAAATTTATTGAACTAAGTGGGCTAAATCAGTCTGAAGAACTCTTGACTCGTTTTCAACGATTTCGAGAACTCGATAAAGTTCTTTATCCCTTTGAGTATCTATCTGAAATTGAGGAAAAAGACCTGATCCAGACGATTCGGATTAGTCCAGATGATGCTCAGCTGGGTTTTGGTAAAGGGAAAAACTTAGATAGTAAACTGGCGGGAGATACCTTAAATGCATTTGGCGGTTTCTTTAAAAAGTCTTGGCGTTCCAATGATATTATGTGGGGGCGCTTAGACGGATTAAACCGGATCGTGGAAGCGTTACTTACTCCTGAGGGTATTGCTAAGTTTCCTAAGTTTTTGAAACGACAAGCTCAAGAATATAACATTCCTGAAACGGGAGAAGAATTTGATGAGTTTAAAGAACAGTACTTAGATTTTTTAATTCAAGAGTCTTTCCCTAACGCTACAGTTGAAGAGCAGGATAAAATTAAAGGTCATCTACGTAAGCTGGCGACTCCTAATCCAGATCTGTCTGAAGCTGATCTCAAAACAATACTGGATGATTTAGTGTTGGAAGGACATCGTGATATTCTCAGCACTGACCTACAGAATGTGATTGAAGATGAAATTGCTGAACAACTAGAGTGGAGTCAACAGCGAGTTCAACCTGCTGCTCCTAACGATAGTCAAACCACAAATCTAACCACAAGTCTAAGCACCAAACCCCAGTATAGTCTAGTTCAGGGTAGTTTTAATGAAACCATTAGTCTACTAGCAGCTCAGGAATTAGCTAGGAAAGGCATTGACTCCTTACCCCAGGGTAAAGAAACGTTCTTTCTCAACTATTACCAGGTGGGTTCAGAGACACTCTCAAATGATATTCCCACTACTATCCTCACAAATCTCGCTACCCGAGCTGCCCTGATTGTGCGAGATATGCTGATCACTGTATTAGGCGATCGCACTCCAGGCTTCGGTCGTAGTTTGATCTATCAAGTCTTGAATAAATCCTTACAACTATTTTATTGGTGGCAACAGATTAGCCAATCATCAGGGATTCACAAAGGTGATGGTAGTCGCCAGAAGTTGATTTCCCTGGTAGTGCAAGTAGCCTTATTGCTGATTGCTATTCTGTCTGTGGTTATTATTATATATCGGTCATGGATATGGTTTGCGATCGCATTTATTACTGGCCTGTTGTCTTGGCTTTTAGGGAATCCTTGGAAAGCTATAAAATAACGATTAATTATCAAGTATTAAGAAAGTCCAGTATCATAGGTATTGTATTAAGACTAATGAGAAATCACAAATGATTCTCTTGAGTGCGAAACCCAGAACCTGCATCTGGATTCCGCACTCACCTTTGATGTTTGACTTTGATGTTTGACTTCTGCCCAGTGATACTCATGTGTCACTGTGTTAGCCAAAGGACTTTGCTTCTAAACGAAAGTGAAGAAAACCTCCGGAGTTAGTAGCACAGTAAACTCAAGGGGACTAACATTCTGAACAATCCCAATTAATTCATCGGAAGATTCAAAGGTACCATTACCGTTAGAATCCACAGAAATAGCTAGTTGATTGGAACTGAAAGGAGATGCCCCTAAGACATAATCATCAAGCTCTCCTACCAATTGAATTGTATCTGGTCCGCTACCAGCTCCTTGTCTTCCAAATTCAGTGATCAACGCATAGTCTTGTGCGCCTCCATTATCGTAAAGTATCTCATCTTGAGAGAGGCCATTAGCTGGATCTGCTGCTAACCCAAGTACAAAGGTATCTTGACTGGATATACTACCTTGTAAAGTATCAATTTCTCCCGAGCCAGAGTTAACACCGATAGCACCACCGATTAATGTATCCTGACCCTGAGGAAAATCGATGCTGTTACCACCAGCCAGAAAGTCATTACCAGTGCCTCCTACCAGGTAATCATTAAACGGTACATTAGGCTCAGAGGAAGCAAATTGAAGGTCGCCAAAGAGAGAATCATTACCCGTTCCACCGTCAAGGGTATCATCCCCTGCACCACCTTCAAGGAAATCATTACCAGTGCTACCCCCAAACAGAGAATCATTATCCCTGCCACCGTCTATAGTATCATCACCGGCACCACCACGGATGGTATCCTCACCATCAAAACCAATTAGACTGTCCTGATCTTGTCCACCATTGATAAAGTCATTGCCAATACCGCCAACGATGGTGTCATTACCTGGAGCACCTAAGAGGCGATTATTACCGTTACCACCACCTATGTTGTCATTACCATTACCACCATTGATTGTGTCGTCATTATCTCCACCACGAATGTCATCATTCCCATCACCGCCAGAGATAGTGTCATTACCTGCCTCACCACGGAGGGTTTCATCACCGCTCGCGCCAATAATAGTGTCATTACCACCTTGAGCCAAGACAAATGTAAAACCTTCGGTTGATGATTCAAGATCAATTAATTCGCTTTCGTCTGTACCTAGAAAAAATCGCATGTGAGTGTCTCCTTACAATTGCAAAAATGTTAATTGTCTTTACTTCTCAGCTAGCTCATGACAGGGAATTAATCCCGACCCTGAGCCATTGCAAATCAGGTAGAAAAACTATTTCCCACCATTTCTTAATTTGAGAGGAGTTTGAGTAATCCTAGATAAACTGGAACTGAGTAGGATCGCTCAGATCGAGATTGGTATTATCTCCATTGGCAGTATCAAAGGTGAACGTCGCAATTTGTTCAAACGGTACGGTTGAGGGATCGAGACTTGACCCAATTGAAAGGGTTAGAAATACTAGAGATCCGCTAGTGGCTCTGATGTCGAAATTATATTGACTCGGATCTCCTGTCAGAATTACAATGTCCTCGCCAATGGTAAAGTCAGTAATGATAGCTAGATCAAAAATACCAGTAGTATTTGAATCACCATCATCGTAGAGTAAGACAGTTCCTTGATCGGTCGATAGTGCTAAAGTAAAGGTATCTGCGCCAGCACCACCAGTTAAGGTATCAGTTTGGTTAATGCTTGTTCCTTGGGCATCAGTACCAATCAAGGTATCATTATTAGCACCACCATTAACATTGTCACTTCCTAATCCACCATAGATGAGGTCATTCCCTGCACCACCGAAAGCACCAAAGCCATTATTAATGCCAGTAGGAGGAGCATCATCTCCTGCACCGAGATCAATAGTGTCGTTTCCAGCACCACCATCGACAGCATCATAAGTACCACCTCCAGTGCTAATCACATCATCTCCCTCACCACCTTCGACGTAGTCATTTCCATCTCCAGTGGTCACAGTATCATTGCCCGTATCAGCAATAACCCGTTGATTACCTAAGAGATCGTGAATAATATCATTGCCCGCACCACCTTCAATGCGATCGCTACCCACACCACCATCTAGGCTATCGTTGTCCTCTCCACCAAAAATACTGTCATTACCAGTGCCACCATTAATAGTGTCATCACCAGCTTCACCGTAGAGAAAATCTAAAGAAAAAATGGAATCAGGGCCATCTCCACCATAGATTGAATCATTGCCATCCCCGCCAAAAATGCTGTCGATGAATAAACCACCATTTATGGTATCGTTACCATTTTCACCAAGGATTGTGTCTAAGCCATCCCCACCATCAATTGAGTCATTACCAGTTCCGCCTTCGATACTGTCGTTGCCGTTACCGCCATTGAGAGTATCTGCACCATTTTTACCATCGATAGTGTCGTTTCCATCAAGAGCGTTAACTAAGTCATCACCACCTTGAGCAGGAATTACATCGTCTAAGTTTGTACCATTGAGAGTATCGTTACCTGAAGTACCTACAATTCTTGCCATGGTCTTTTCTCCTTTTAAATGACAAAGATTGACATTGGCAATTTGCCCTCCCCCCTTGCCATTTTCCCGTTCTATCACTGATATTTAATAGTGCTGCACTATTGTCACTCTCTCAGCAAAACGACCTTGCTTCTAAACGAAAGTGAATAAAACCTCCGGAGTTTGTAGCACAGTAATCTCAAGGGGATGAACATTCTGAACAATCCCAATTAATTCATCGGAAGATTCAAAGGTACCATTACCGTTAGAATCGACAGAAATAGCTAGTTGAGTGGAACTGAAAGGAGATGCCCCTAAGACATAATCATCAAGCTCTCCTACCAATTGAATTGTATCTGGACCCCGACTATCTCCTTGTCTTCCAAATTCAGTGATCAAAGCATAGTCATTTAATCCCCCGTTATCGTAAAGTATCTCATCTTGAGGGAGACCATTGGCCGGGTCTGCTGCTAACCCAAGTACCTGAGGGGGTGACATGAGCCCTAAAAAGCTCAGTATATAAGGCTTTGATGCCAATGAGCTTATGGAAGATACAGCCCCAGATTAACCCTCGATTCATTGTCTTGATGCAAAGCCCGAGTGTGGGAAACCCCCACAGGTCGGCGCTGCATCGCTTTCTGGAAGCTCAAATCCTTATAAATACGTCCAAGGTCGCGCCCAAAACAGAATGTATCTTTTTGGAACTTATGGGCTGAAATTATTACGCAGTAAGGATTTTAGCTTGCATGTCACCCCCTCAGCCCAAGTACAAAAGTATCTTGACTGGATAGACCACCTTGCAAAGTGTCAATTTCTCCTGAACCAGAGTTAACACCAATAGCACCACCAATTAATGTATCTTGACCCCGAGGAAAGCTTCGATTACCAGAAAGAAAATCATTACCAGTGCCACCTACAACGTAATTATTAGACGGTACACCAGCGTCAGCGGTAAAAGATTGAAAGTTGCCAAAGAGTGAATCATTACCCGTTCCACCGTCAAGGGTATCATTGCCTCCACCACCTTCAATGAAATCATCACCAGTGCTACCGCCAAAAAGTGAATCATTACCATTGTCACCAAGGATGGTATCATTACCGGCACCACCACGAATGGTATCATCGCCATCAAAACCCCTCAAGCTATCTTGATCTTGTCCCCCATTGATCAAGTCATTGCCATCAGCGCCAAAGATAGTGTCATTACCTGGAGCACCTCGGAGGGTATTATTGCCATTACCAAGAACAAATATGATGTCATTACCATTACCACCATTGATCGAGTTGTTATCGTCACCACCATTGATCGAGTCATTGCCATCACCGCCATTGATCGAGTCATTCCCTGCATCACCACGGAGGGTTTCATCACCGCTCCCGCCAATAATAGTGTCATCACCACCTTGAGCTAAGACAAAGGTAAAACCTTCAGTTGATGATTCAAGATCAATTAATTCGCTTTCGTCTGTACCTATAAAAAATCGCATCTTAGTGTCTCCTTAAAATTGCAAAAATCTTCAGTTAATGGTCTGTACTTCTCAACTAGCTAATGACAGGGAATTAATCCTGACCTTGAGCCATTGCAAATGTTGTGGCAACAGTTGAGCCAAATCATAGTGCTGTATAATCGTTTTCCTCGCTTTGGCTCTCAGTGCTGCCATGCTCTCCGGATGGTCAAGCACTTCATCTACTCTTTCCACAATCTCTTGGGGGGAAAAGAAATCGACTAACAGTCCGTTGTGACCATCTCTAATTAACTCCTGAACGGGAGCAGTATTAGAACCAATCACCAGACAGCCTGTAGACATTGCTTCTAACATCGACCAAGACAAAACAAAGGGACGAGTTAGATAAATATGTACACTAGAAGCTTGCAAGACCTGGAGATATTGGGAATAGGGCAACAAACCGGTAAAATGGAGGCGGGATAAATCCAAATCCAGTTTTTCGAGCATCAGTTGCTTGTAAGTTTTGCCATCAGGTAGAGTCTTACCGTAGGCAACACGGTCTTGTCCTACTACCACCACATGGGCTTGGGGTCGTCGCTGCTGAATCAGAGCCACGGCTTCCATAAACTGGGGAAAACCGCGATAGGGTTCCATCCCTCTGGTAGCATAGGTGACAATTTCTTTAACTCCTGATAAATCTAAGTTCAGGGAGGGCAAGACTAACGTAGCTCCTGGCTCAGGTCGGAAGAAACTCGTATCCACCCCATCATGTCTGACTTGGAGTTTACCGTGATACTCACTGGGGAACTGTTGACGCTGCCAATAAGTAGGACAAAGCCCTTGGTCGCAACTAGCTAAGTCTATTAGAATCGGAGCATTCTTAACCCGAATTTTAGCTTCGCTATTGGCATCAAGAGGGTCAAATGGATCGAAGTCTGCATCAGAGCCATGGGCGCGGTAGAACCACTCAAAGTAACTCAAGAATTTGGCTTGGGGGAAGATATCTTTAATAAATAATCCTGGTCCCCAACCGGAATGGGCATAAACCACATCAGGAATAAAACCTTCAGTCTTGAGTTGTTGTGCCATGCGGTAAACCGCTTGACCTTCGAGGACAGCACTTTCAAAATTGCGAACGTAGTGGTGAGTTTTTGGACTCGCCTGGCGAGAGGGCTGGTAAAGGATTTTGTGGACACCAGGAATGCTCCCTTCCCGGCGTTGAGTACCAAATACTACTTTATTGCTGCTATCTTGAGCTAACACGGTCGCCAGATGGCGAAACTGAGCTGGGAAATTGGGGTGTAGAAACAGAATACGCATTGGTAATCAGCCCTTTAGCTAATGACAGTGAACTAATCCTGACCCTGAGCCACTGCAAATGTTGAGGCAAACGTTAAGCCAAATTAATAAAGCTTCCCATAAGTTTTTAACAGCTTTGTTGCATTACTAACTATTAGTTTTTAATTATGGGAAGCTGCACTTAGTAGTAATCCCTTTTATAGCAATCCTATTTGAAGCGTGAACAGTGACAGTTCTTACTCAAAACTTAGTACTAAAAACTCAGTACTCTTTTAGTTAAGAAGTGTTGTTCACTAATTAGTTTAGGATTGCTATAGCAGCGGACTCAATACTAGGAGAAAAAGGTGAATTGGGTCTGGCTACTCAGAGCAAGACCGGTGACATCGGCCACAACACCGATCAGTTCACCAGCTTGACCAGAATTATTCTGATGGATTAAAGTATCCGTTGATGAGTCCCCTGCACCAGCAAAGCTTTGCTCGACCAAAACATAGTCACTGGCACTGCCCAACAGACCGATAGTATCTTCTGCAACACTGAAGTCAGTAATCAAAGCGTAGTCACTGTTGCCAGACGCTGTATAGAATACTCCTTCAGGCAGACGGATGTCATCGAGAAGTCGTTCTGGAATCCCCAAATTAAACCGGTCTGCTCCTGACCCACCAGTTAGAGTATCAATTTCGCCGCCGCCAAAAGCCAAGCTAGTATTACCTATGACATAGCCAGCCCCTGCTAGGGTATCATTACCATCATTGCCATTGAGCTGGTCGTTGCCCCGATTGCCAAAGAGTTCGTCATTGGCGCGACCCCCATTGAGCTGGTCATTGCCCTCGCCGCCAAAGATATCATCTCGACCGCCACCACCATTGAGGGTGTCATTGCCTCCGTTGCCAAAAATATCGTCCCGACCTCTTCGGCCTTCGACTAGATCATTGCCGCCTTCACCACGGATGAAATCATGGCCGTCCAAGCCATCAATCTGATCAGCGTCAGCAGTTCCAGTTAGGAAATCGTCTCCTGCTGTACCTGTGATTTGTGACATTGAAATTTATCCTTAATTTGTGAGTTGATAGTCTGATGTTGAACTTTGGACAACAAGCCGTAAATCCTAGTTATATACATCAGCAAAGTCTGAACATTCAGCGGTCTCAGCCTAATAGCTGCATGTCGCTAAACGTTCTATAGTTTCAGAATAGTGGGAATACAACAACAGAATGTCTCAGTTTTTGTCTCAGTTTTTTGTCTCAGTTTTTTGTCTCAGTTTTGTCTCAGTTTTTTGTCTGACAGGACTTATATCATGTCCGGTTGAATACTTATACTAGGCGCGAAAGGAAGGCAGAGGGCAGAAGGCAGAAGGCAGAAGTAAAGGAGTAAGGTTTAATCGGAGATGGTTTTTTATCACTAATTATCCGAACATGATATTACGCACTCAGATGTCTAAAACCGCTGTAATTCCGTGATCCAAAGTTCCCGATTGGCTAAAACCTTGATTTTTCCTTTCAGCTGCGTAAGTCTTGTTGATAATAAAACTCCCAGGAAAGAGGCGGAATCCAGGTGTTGCCTCTTGCCTAGGAAGGACGCTTGGCGTTGTTTAATAATGGAATGATTTTAAGAATTTTGTGGAATAGGCATCTTGCGTGGAACTGGCATCTTGCCAGTTTCAATATATTTGCGGGCGGGCAGGATGCCCACTCTACTCCTATTCATTCTTTGATTCAGCAACGCCGGAGCTTAGGTGCTGACGAATTGCCCGTGAACCTTGTGCGATGCTTTAGCAGCATGCATCAGTTGCGCATGCCTCACTAAAGGAACAGTTTTCTACGGTGCAACCTCGTCCAAGAAAGGTTTGGTCTGACAGGTAAAACCCTGAGAACGCTTCTTCAAAGTCAGGTGCAACGGACTTTTCTGCAAGTCCTGTTGCTAATAGCTGTTTTTGCCACTTCTTTAGCTTAGGGCGATTTCCGATAAAATCGTAACCTGACCGGCGTTGAATGATGTCAGCGCGGTGCAAGATTGTCAGCCAGGCTAGATCAACCAAACTGATTGTTTCACCTGCGAAGAATGGCGTATCACCGAGCTGTTTTTCGATTTTGTCAAAGGCATGTCCAAGTTTCTGGCTGCGTTCCATCAGAACGTTTTCGTTGGGGCTGCGTTGCGCGCTGCATTGAACTAGATAGTTCTTTGACGCCAGATAGCTCCATGCTCGGTTTGTCGCTTTATCTTCAAGGGAAAGCTCTGGCTGAAGCGCAGGAAAGGCTTCTTCAATATATTCGACAATCGCATCGGATTCAAACAGCGCTTTTCCTTTATCTGTAATCAGCACAGGGACTTGACCGTTCGGCGAAATATCCAAGAACCACTGGGGTTTATCCCTCAGGCTGATGAATTCCAGCTTGTAATCGATGTTCTTTGCCTCAAGCAAAGCCGTGACACGCTGAACAAAAGGGCAGATTTTGAAACTGACGATTTTCATAGAACAGAGTCCTTACATCTTAAATTTCCACCTTGCGGGCAAGGCTTGATTGATGGCCACAATAGGAAGTATAATATTTTTATCTCAACAATTCAAGAGATATTGAAATATGAGAGAAAAACAAGCTTTAGACATGCTCGGCGCACTATCTCATGAAACCCGTTTGCGGGTCGTTAGGTATTTGATTCAGTGCGGTGAAAAAGGGGCATCAGCGGGGGAAGTTGGTAAGCAGGTTGATGCGATTTCCTCACGGGCCTCATTTCACCTATCAGCACTGGAGCAGGCAGGGGTGATCTCGTCTGAACGTCAATCGCGGAATATCATCTATCGTGCAAATCTTGGAAATCTCGGGGACTTGATGTCTTTTCTGCTCAATGATTGCTGTGATAACCATCCAGACATACGGGCGTGCTGTGTTTCTGAAAATAGGTGCTGTTGAAACTCACCAATTTTGGCAATGGGAAAGCCACAACCATATACCTGAGGGGGTGACAACAAGGCATTAAAGTAGACAGGGTGACCGGGTGTGGGGGGTACTCATCTCCCCGCGCCCACCCCCCTAGATTATCGGTATTCAAACAGACTTGATATGATCTCGTGTCCGGTTGTTTCAGTAGTATTCATAGTCTATGGTTTTTTTGGTAATGGGTAATGCTTCCGGAGTAATCACAATTACCAATTACCAATTACCAAGGTCACTAAAAAGATTGCTGCATCGCTTTGAGTTGCTCTAGCTGTTGATTTTGTTGCTCTATTTGCAGTGACAGGGAATCACACACTAGCTCACATAGCTCAAAGATAAAGGGATTAGCTATTTGGTAAAAGACATTGATTCCTTGTTGATTGCGAGTGACAATCCCTGCTTTAGCCAGGATTTTTAAATGCTTGGATACATTGGCCTGACCTAAGCCTGTTTCTTCGATAATTTGACTAACATTTTTTGAGCCGGACTTCAGACAACAGATAATCTGCAAGCGACTTACTTCAGATAAGACTTTAAAGAAATCAGCGATCAGAGTCAAGGAAGTAGGGGATAACTGGGATATCTCACAGTCTGGAGGTTGCTCAGTCCTCAGAGAGGATTTTGGCAAAGAACTTTTAAGCATAATAGATTGGCTGACAGTGGTAATCAGGGCTACGCTTGATCTATTATATTATTATACGGTAGTCTTAGGGAGTAGGGAGTAGGGAGTAGGGAGTAGGGAGTAGGGAATAGGGAATAGGGAATAGGGAATAGGGAATAGGGAGTAGGGAGTAGGGAGTAGGGAATAGCGATGTATCGCTTTATTACTCTCTAATACTGCTAAGGTAAAAGCGTATTTTTGCCTATCTAAAAACTTTATTAATGGCCTTTAAAAAAAACGCTTTCAAAGAAATTACTTAAATCATAAAAATAATAGCAAAAATACCATCAATACAAAAAAATAAAGATACAATAAAAAACAGGCCTTACTTATTAATGGGATGATTGAGGGTAATTGGTAATTGGTAAGCTGTTGCCCATTTAAATTGGATATTATTCAGTTATAAAAATAACCCCCTGCTCTCTGCTCCCTGCTCCCTGCTCCCTACTCCCTACTCCCTACTCCCTAAAACCCAAAATTTTGTACCTCACCCAGAATAACTCCCCCTAACAGTTGTATTTAGTCCTAAAGTCAAAATAAAAATGTCTAGCGATTTGCGACTTCGTACTCTCAAACCTCAATATGAACAACTTTTTGCTACTTGTCAGCTCAGGCGAAGCTGCCTAGAACCAACTGGCCGCATTGTTCAAGAAATCCTCCAACGGCAAGGAGACTACGGATTAGTGGAGCGGCAAACAGGAGTGCCTTGGTGGTTTGTCGGAATTTTGCACTATCGAGAGCTGGACTTTCGAGACACTCATTTGCACAATGGCGATTCTTTAACTAATAGAACAATTCGCTACCCACAAGGAAGACCCATTGCTCCACCAGCTAACGGACAACAATACACCTTTGTTGAGAGTGCGATTGATGCACTGCGCTGGAAACAGTTCCACACTGCCAAAGACCACTCAATCGGCGCAATGCTATGGGGGTTTGAGCTATGGAATAATTTCTGTGATGCTAAGGGGGGTAAAAATTCCGAGTATCTTTGGAATGGCACCAATCACTTTAGTAGCTCACAGTATTGGAATCAATCCCTGATAGGTAACAATAATGATTCCTATGGTCAAGGGTACAAGATAGGAGCAGCAGCAATTGTTTGGTATTTGTATTACCAAGGAATGCTTAATCAACGGTTACAGTTTGCCACTCCACAAAGTTCTGTTAATTGGCAACAGCCAAGGAACACGGGATCAATTCAGTTCCTGGATATGCTCAGAGGTTATGGGAAACTGCCTCATCAAGATGCAGCACTAGCTTGGCTGCAACAACAGCAGTCGCCATCAGTGCTCACTGAATTTGCTCGTCGCTGGCAGGATGATGCTGATCGCAAATTAGTCTCTGTGGGAAAGTCTGCTGTTGTACAACTTTCCAATGGCACTCAGTTACCCACTAATTTTGTACTTCCGCAACAATCTCGGAAACCAGAGAGTCGAGGCACTAGGCCACATACAGGGATTAGGCTAAAAGTACTGAGCGATACTGTGTTTAAAACAAGTAGCCAGCAGTCCTATCAGCTCAAGGACTCACAAAAAGTTTTCGTCAAGGCAAACACGGAGTTTGATATTACATCGGATCAGCCAGCGGAGAATAAGCATATTCAGGTAGTCCTGGCTAATGTTGCTTTAGGCACACCACCATTAAAAACCTGGTACGTCTTCTGTGACCATGTTGAAATTGAAGGGAGTGAACCCGATAACGCACCTAAGGATGAACAACAATCTGACTTAATTAAGATTAACTCTAACAAGACTGGTCCAATTCAGTTGCCTGGATATGACAAAACCTTTTACCTATCAGAGCCGATTATCACTGGTGGTCACTTTAGTTGGGCAGAGGCAACTAAAAATGGTACTCGCATTCCTACGAACAAAAGTATTGTGGAGAACATTTTCAAAATTGCTGAGGTCATGGAGGAAGTTAGGGAATACTTTGGCAATCGCCCCATCGTGGTTAACTCTTGGTATCGCGACCCAGTAACCAATCGCCAAGTTGGTGGTGCTACACGCTCCCGTCATCTTTCTGGGGATGCTGTGGATTTTGTCGTTGAGGGGATATCGCCAATGTCGGTGAATAAACGCCTGGATTCCTGGTGGGGTTCCCGAGGTGGTCTAGCCAGTGCCAGTTGTTTCACCCATATTGATGCCCGAGGCCATCGGGCAAGGTGGAGTTATGGTTTTTGATATCGTCAGGATTTTATCTAGAATACCTGTCCTCTAAACCAAACACCTTCCGATCTCCTGGTGACAGCTCATAAATTTTAGCTGTTTGCAACCACTCATATATAGCCTCCGGCTTGAGCCACACCCTGGCATTCCCATTGCTGAAAGCAGTGAGGATTTTGGTGCCATCGGGAGAAAACACGGCGGAGTTCACAGCAGCATTATTGTTTCTCATCACCAGGATTAACCTACCGTTTAAATCCCACAACCTGGCAGTTTTATCAGAAGAAGCAGAGAGAATTGTTTTACCATCGGGAGAAAACACCGCTGAATTAACATCAAACTTATGTCCTTTCTCACGACCTCCTCCAAAGGTTCGGATCTCGTTTCCATTCAAATCCCACAGCTTTATGGTGTGATCTTCTGAAGCAGTGAGAATTGTTTTACCATCAGGGGAAAAGACGGCAGAATTAACAGCATCTTTATGTCCTTTAAAATCAGTAATTATTTCTCCGTTTACGTTCCACAACTTCGCAAGTTTATCGTTAGAAGCGGTAAGTATTTGCTGGCGGTTAGGAGATAGCGCAGCGGAATTAACTACCCCCTTGTGTCCTTTGTACTCTGATATTTCTATAAGTTCACTGCCACTAAAATTCCATAACTTGGCAGTTTGATCATAAGAGGTAGTGAGAATTTGCTGGTCATCTTGGGAAAAGCTGGAAAATTTAGCACCATTCCTACCAAATATCGTTAAGTTATTATAGTGATCATGTAAATTAATAGCCATGATCAGGCGATCGCCTTTTCCATTCCATAACCGGGTTTTGCCATCATCGGAAGTCGTGATAATATAATTTCCATTAGGGGAAAAAGCTGCTGTTTTTACAGCACAGTGATTCCAGACATCACAGTCATGAGGAAGTTGCTTGAGCAATTTTCCGCTCAGATCCCATAAATAAGCGTTTTTATCGGTAGTGGCTGTCAATATTTTTGTGCCGTCAGGAGAAAACACAGCAGAATTCACAGCTGCTGAATGTCTAAAACTAGAATTAACGGGTTGTTGGGTGATATCCCATAACTTTACTGTAGAGTCATCAGAGGCGGTGATGAGTTTGTCTCCATGGGGAGCAAACGCTGCAGTAGTAACCGATAATTGATGACCGATTAAATTAGCGATCGCGTTTCCATCCAAATCCCAAATTTTGGCAGTATTATCATAACTAACGGTAATAATGTGATTACTGTCTGGGGAAAACAAGGCTTTTTTGACTGCATCTGAATGTCCTGCAAAGGTTTTAATTAAGTTTCCATCCTTATCCCATAACTTAGCAGTGCCATCTTCAGAAGCAGTAAGGATTTGATCACCGTCTTGGGAAAAGAACGCTGAATTAACCCAACCGGTATGTCCCTTAACTATGTTGATAAGCTTGCCATTGTGGTCCCACAACTTAGCTGTCTTATCTTTACTGGTAGTGATAATGTGAGTTCCGTCTGGAGAAAATACCGCAGAGGTAAGACCGCAATGATAATCCTTTATATGTACATGCCAACAGCTATCCTGATCTAGAGTTGTGATCAAATTCCCATCCTTATCCCATAATTTGGCAGTTTTGTCCCGTGAAGCGGTGAGAATTGTCTGACCATTAGGAGAAAAGATGGCAGAGACGACGATATCTTTATGCCCGCTCAAGGTATTAATTAGTTGTCCCTGTTTATCCCATAATTTTGCCGTCTTATCATCAGAAGCGGTGAGAATTGTCTGACCATCTGAGGAAAAAACGGCAGAATTAACCTGGCACTGACCGTTGCGGAGGCAATCATGCCCTCGTAAGGTATTGAGCAAATTGCCTTCCTTATCCCACAACTTAGCCGTTTTATCCTGTGAGGTAGTCACTATTGTATTGCCATCTGGGGAAAATACAGCAGAATTAACCCTAGCAGAATGTCCGGCTAAGGTAGTGATTCGCTCCCCCTTGAGATTCCACAATTTTGCTGTGGTATCCTCTGAAGCCGTGAGAATTATATTACCATCCGGCGAGAATACTGCACTAGTCACAGCCCTTTTATGTCGCATATTGGCAGAGTAAAAAAAGAAGCGGCGATGAATTGCTGAATGGTAGGCTATACTCAGCAATTGTGAAACCTCAGGCACTTGATGGGTATTGTCAATCTTATAAGCAGCCTCGGCAATGCGTAAAGCTTTCGTCGGGTGTCGTTTTAAAAACGTCTTTGCTTCTGAGAGAAGATGCTTGGCTTTAGCAATTTTGAGGTTATTTTCAGCCAACTTTTTTTCTTGAATTTGATGGATAAGAGTGGCAACAGCTGCTACCAATGCTATAATGACTCCGACAATAAATAATTTTTGTTGTCTAAGTCTTTTCTTCTGTTCTGCTAGTCGTGCTTTTGCTTCCTTTGTACGTTCCTCTTGCAACCGTAAGATTTCTGCTTGTCGCTGTTTTTCGGCTTCTTTTGACGCTTCAATAGTGTTGTTACTGGCTTCAAAAAATTCCTTCTGTAAAGGAGTTGGGGGAGGATATTTATGATCTTGCTCAGCTTCCAGCAACCAGTTTTGGACAATGGAAAACTCAATCCCCCGCAACAGCAAGTCAGGACTTTTGTGGTTTTTTTCCCATTCCAAGGATCGCTGAGACAACTTGCTGTGGTTATGGACATGGTCTCGGTCAGTATCTAGGGTTCTGATCAATTCACTGAAATTGGCATAAAAATCTCCCCGATAATTTCTAAAGTCTATCCACTGTATCTTAGCTAATTCCGGATGTAACACGTCTACTGCTACTTCGTGATGTAATATAGTCACAAACCGTTTATTTAAACTCTCGGCGTATTCCACCTCATCTGCACAATAGGGTGAATTGACTGAGCGAGGGGAAATGATAAATATAAAGTTGTCAGAATTTTCAATACCCCGATAGATTTCCTGCTTAAAATTACTCCCTGTAGGAATACTTTCTTGGTCAAACCAAGTGCTTTTTCCCTGCATCTGGAGTGCCTCGTTTAACTGACGGGCAAAATCGGAATCTGCTCGGGAATAGGAGATAAATACTTCTAAAGAGGATGAGGGGATTTGATGGCTACTTTCAGTAATAAATTCGTGATGAAGGGGTAAGGGAGGATAAGAGTTGCGTTGCTGATTAAGAGTGAGCCAATTTTGATAATATCGCAAATTGTATCCCCGCAGTAAAATACTGGAATTACGATTTTGATTTTTCCATTTAATCGCCTTTACTAATAACCTCTTATGGTCTGAGTAGTAGGGCTCATCCTGATGCAATACCTTAATCATTTTGTCAGCATCAATGCGGTATTTCGCTTCATCATTATAGGTAGTAAAGTCAATAAATTGTAACGCTCTGATCTGGGTAGGTATGCACTCTAGTTCTATGGATTCAATCAAGAGGGGAATAATCCGTTTGTTGTTAACCAAGGCGTGGGTGATTTCTTGCTGACAATAGTCTGATTTCAGGGAAGCAGGTGAGATTAAGTAGACAATATTATCAGCTCCCTCAATACCTTGATAGACTACGTCTTGGAATGGGGTACCGGTTTGAATATCGGTCTTATTCGTCCAAACAGTAAAGCTTTTCCGCATTAAGGTTTTAGCAATTTTCCGCATCACCGGCTTATCTTGATCGGCGTAGCAGATAAATACCTGGGTCAGAAGGTTATTGGCATTCTTGGTGCTTTCACAAATCAACTCACACTGTAGGTCTGTAGGAACACAAGGAGGTTGCTGATCAGTAAACCTAACTTTTAGCCAAGATTGAGCCTGTTTTTGCTCTTCTCCAATTAACAAGTAGTTGGTTTGTTTGTGATGTCTAGACCACTCCAATGCCTTGATTAAAATTTCCGTATGTTGTCTGACATAATCACTTTGATGGTGGATTACCTGGAGTAACCCAGCCAATGAGGTTTCAAAATCCTCTGTATTATCTCGGAAATAGACCCAGTTAATTTGTTGGATAATTGGATGCATCTTATCCCAACAATCCGTAGGTTCAACATGAAGTAGAGGGATGATGCGTTTGTTGAGTTTAACGGCGAGTTGAATCTCTTTGAGACAATAGGCAGATTTGACTGAATGGGGAGCAATGATAAACAAGAAGTTATGGGATTTTTCAATGCCATCATCAATTTGATTTTGGAAGTCTACACCCAGAGGAATATCCTGTTGATCAAACCAGATTCTGAAACCAAGTTCGGTTAATCGTTGGTGTAGTTTGGTAGCAAATACTTTGCTATCAGCTCGTCCGTAGGAGATGAAGGCATCGAAAAAAGTCTTCATGTTTGGTAGTTAAGTAGGAATTCTAGGTAGTAGCTATTTGAGGGTAACTTGGGCTCACAAGTTTCAGAACCTACAGTTATAGAATTCCCTAAGGTTATACTAAGGTAACAGTTTTACCATTAGCTGCTAAGCAGTCAGCAGTCAGCAGTCAGCAGTCAGCTTACTGTCTACACTAAGCTGCATCCCCTGAGTATTTTGGTCTAGAAACTTAAAGCATGTGCTCAGCTCGTTGGACAAAGGTGTAGAACTGTTCCCAACCGTTGTAGCCTCCATTGACTAGCCTGCGGACTTTCCGCCAGTCTCCATCTCTGGCCGCTTGATACACCTTGCGGTCCAAGAAATAGCAGGCTAAAATTTGAGCAGCAATTTTGGGCTTGAGGGCAAGTTCCGGATTCTTTTCTAAGGTGCTGCCTAGACCAATTTTTTGGCCGTAGTCCCTGTAGTTAGCCCGACCGGTAATTTGAATAAAGCCGCGCCCATGATAGCGGGCTCCATCTCCTGGTTGGGTATTGCCCAAGTCTTTGCGACCTTCGTACATTTTGGTGAAGTATTTGGCATTACCGTATTCATTGATAGGACGGAAACCACCGGTTTCGACACCGATAGTAGCGATCGCAGCAATCAAGGTTAGCTTATCTAAAATCTTCTTTTCCTCAAGACCAGCCAGCATCTCTGGTAGATAAGTCTGGACATCTTTGAGGGGACACTTGAGAATATCCGCAACTACTGACGGGGTTACAAAATCGGATTCGGCTCGACAGGGGACGGAATCCTGAGAGTCCTGAGTTGGAGGAGTCAGGTCATGGTTGTTGTTTTCGGTTAAGGGAGTGCTTTCGAGTTGTTCGAGTTGGTTAGCTTCAGTCAACTCATCCTCATCCTCTTCTTGCCAAACCATGGGAGTGTTGTTTGAGGCTGAGGTTGCTAAATCATCCAATAAGACCATGGAAGGAGTTCCGCCATTACTGCTGGTTTTGAAACCATTGCCTTTGATTTGGCTAGGATGAACAAACTCATCCCCGTCTTCTTCCTGCCAGATTCTGGGGATATCGTTAGCAGAGGGATTGGCTGGAGCATTAAAGGTATTGCTTGGGTCAAATTCCTGAGGAAAGGGATTACCAGGGTTACCCCCTCTGAGGGGGAAATCATTTGGGAATTGGCTGGCTTCTGGAATCCGTTGCTGTTGTAATTGTTCGTTGGGTTCTGACTGAGCCATACCTAGGTTTGGAGTTAGGTTTTGACCTGGGTTTTCAGTTAGGTTTTGAGATAGGATTAACTCTGTTTGCTCCCTGGCCTGTTCCTGGTCGTGCTGAACCTCGCTGATGTATCCTTGTACATCTTTCCTGATGATCGCCTCTACACGGGAGGAAAACTGGGTAAATGCCTGGGTGTGCTTTTCTACACGTCGGTAAGGTCCGCTTAACTGAAGAAATTGCCAGCCTTCTATCTTCATGGCTTCTGCGCTGTTGCGATACTGAGTGTAGTGTTTGCCATATTGAAATAGCTCTTCTACAGCGGCGCTAATTGCCACTACCTGACTCAGTCCAAAGGCAGTCCAACCCAAGGCTACTCTGATTTTACCGTCGCTGCTGTTGATACCGACTAAAGCCGGAACAATTACCCCTCCGATAATGGTGAGCATTCGCAGGGAATAATAGTGGTTGCGACACTGATTTGCTCGCTTGTCTAACCACAACACTTGGTCGAGCCAGCGAGCTTTGATAAACCGCTTCTGCATTTCCGATAGATCAATCCCATCAATCAACCCAGCTATCTCTTCTTTAAATTGTTCCTGATAAGACCGTTTTTTTCCCATGATTGACTCGTCCTGTTTACTTGAGAGGATTCCCCAGACCTATACCCCACTGTTATGGATGAAAGAAACACCTTGACAAGGGTTAGGTACATGTATGGATTGTGTTTGGGGACTCATCACCCCAGTTATAACCGGGAATTATGACAACGTGGGTAAGGACAAATGCTCAAGTTTCGAGTATAGTTGAATCTGGGAAATACTACCTTTTTTTGATAACGATCAATAAGGGTATCTGACATCAGTAGGATTTGATCTAGGATCGCTGTCCTCTAAACCAAATTCGTCCCAATCTTCTTCTGACAGCCGATAAATGTTAGCTGTTTTCAACCACTCAACAATATCCTCCAGCATCAGCCACACGCTGACAGTGCCATTGCTTGAAGCAGTGAGGATTTTGGTGCCATCGGGAGAAAAGACGGCAGAGTTCACAGCAGCAGGAGCAAGGTCTTTCATCTCCAGGATTAACCTACCGTTTAAATCCCACAACTTGGCAGTTTTATCGTCAGAAGCAGAAAGAATTGTTTTACCATCGGGAGAAAACACCGCTGAATTAACATCAGACATATGTCCTTTACCGGGGCTTACTGCAAAGGTTGGGATCTCCTTTCCATTCAAATCCCACAGTTTTATGGTGTCATCTGCTGAAGCGGTGAGAATTGTTTTACCATCAGGGGAAAAGACGGCGGAATTAACAGCACCTTTATGTCCTTTAAAATTAGTAATTATTTCTCCGTTCAAGTTCCACAACTTCGCCAGTTTATCCTTAGAAGCCGTAAGGATTTGCTGGCGGTTAGGAGATAGCACAGCGGAATTAACTACCCCCTTGTGTCCTTTGTATTCTGAGATTTCTATAAGTTTACTGCCACTAAAATCCCATAACTTGGCAGTGTGATCGTTAGAGGTAGTGAAAATTTGCTGGTCATCTTCGGAAAAGCTGGCCAATTTAGCACCACTGCTACCGAATATCGTTAAGTTATTATAGTTATCATGTAAATTAATATCAATGATCAGGCGATCGCCATAGTTACCATTAGGGGAGAAAGCTGCTGTTTTTACAGCACAGTTCTTCTCGATATCACAGTCATAAGGAAGTTGCTTGAGCAATTTTACGCTCAGATCCGATGAATAAGGCTTTTTATCGGTAGTGGCTATCAATATTTTGTTGCCGTTAGGATAAAACACAGCAGAATTCACAGGTACTGAATGTCTAAAAGTAGAATTAACGGGTTGTTGGGTGATATCCCATAACTTGACTGTCGAGTCATCAGAGGCGGTAATAATTTTTTGTCCATCGGGAGAAAACGCTGCAGTGGTAACCGATATTTGATGACCGATTAAATTAGCGATAACTTTTCCATCCAAATCCCAAATTTTGGCAGTATCATCATCACTAACGGTAATAATCTTTTTACCGTCTGGGGAAAACAAGGCTTTTTTTACTGGCTCTGAATGTCCCTCCAAGGGTTTAATTAAGTTTCCATCCTTATCCCATAAGTTAGCAGTGCCATCTTCAGAGGCGGTAATAATTTTACCGTCTTGGGAAAATAAAGCTGAATTAACCAAACCGTTATGTCCCTTCAAGATTTTGATCAGCTTGCCATTTTGTTTCCACAACTTAGCTGTCTTATCTTTACTGGTAGTGATAATTTTAGTTCCGTCGGGAGAAAATATCGCAGAGGTAAGACCCCTATCCTGATTTAGAGTTGTGATAAACTTCCCATCCTTATCCCATAATTTGGCAGTTTTGTCCCGTGAAGCGGTGAGAATTGTCTGACCATCAGGAGAAAAGACCGCAGAGACGACGATATCTTTGTGCCCGCTCAAGGTGTTAATTAGTTTTCCTTTTTTATTCCATAATGTAGCCGTATTATCATCAGAAGCGGTGAGAATTGTCTGACCATCAGGGGAAAAGACGGCAGAATTAACCTGGCACTGACTGTTGGGATTGCAATCATGCCTTTGTAAGGTATTGAGCAATTTGCCTTCCTTATCCCACAACTTAGCTGTTTTATCCTCTGAGGTAGTCACTATTGTGTTGCCATCGGTCGAAAATACAGCAGAATTAACCCTAGCAGAATGTCCCTCTAAGGTCTTGATTAGCTCCCCCTTGAGATTCCACAATTTTGCTGTGGTATCCTTTGAAGCTGTGAGAATTATACTACCATCCGGCGAGAATACTGCACTAGTCACATCCCTTTTATGTCCCATATTGGCATAGTAAAAAAAGGAGCGGTTATGAATTGCTGAATGGTAGACTCTATTCAGTACTTGTGAAACCTGAGGCCCTTGATTGTCAATCTTATAAGCAGCCTCGGCAAGGCGTAAAGCCATAGTAGGGTTTTTATGGTTTTCTGGTAAAGACTCCTTTGCTTCTGAGAGAAGATTGTTTATTCTAGCAAGTTTAAGGTTCTTGTTAGCCAACTTCTTTTGTTTAATTTGATAGATAAGAGTGCCAACAGCCGCTACAAATGCTATAATGACTCCGACAATCAATAATTTTTGTTGTCTAACTCTTTTATTCTGTTCTGCTAGTCGTGCTTTCGCTTCCTTTGTACGTTCCTCCTGCAAGCTTAGAATTTCTGCTTGTCGCTGTTTTTCGGCTTCTTTTGCCGCTTCAATAGCGTTGTTACTGGCTTCAAAAAATTCTTTCTGTAAAGGAGTTGGGGGAGGATATTTATGATCTCGCTCAGCTTCCAAGAACCACTTTTGGGCAATGGAAAACTCAATCCCCCGCAACAGCAAGTCAAGAGTTTTGTGGTTTTTTTCCCATTCCAAGGATCGCTGAGACAACTTGGTGTGGTTATGGACATGGTCTCGGTCAGTATCTAGGGTTCTGATCAATTCACTGAAATTGGCATAAAAATCTCCCCGATAATTTCTAAAGTCTATCCACTGTATCTTAGCTAATGCCGGATGTAACAGGTCTGCTGCTACTTTGTGATGTAATATAGTCACAAAGCGTTTATTTAAACTCTGGGCGTATTCAACCTCATCTGCACAATAGGGTGAATTCACTGAACGAGGGGAAATAATAAATAAAAAGTTGTCACAATTTTCAATACCCCGATAGATTTCCTGCTGAAAATCACTTCCTGGAGGAATGCTTTCTTGGTCAAACCAAGTGGTTTTTCCCTGAATTTGGAGTGCCTCGTTTAACTGACGGGCAAAATCGGAATCTGCTCGGGAATAGGAGATAAACACCTCTAAAGAGGATGAGGTAATTTGATGGCTACTTTCAGTAATAAATTCGTGATGAAGGGGTAGGGGAGGATGAAGGCTACGTTCCTGATTAATAGTGAGCCAAGTTTCATAATATCGCAAATTGTATCCCCGCAGTAAAATACTGAGATTACGATTTTGATTTTTCCATTTAATCGCCTTTACTAATAAGGTCTTATGGTCTGAGTAGTAGCGCTCATCCTGATGCAATACCTTAATCAGTTTGTCAGCCTCAATGCGGTATTTATCTTCATCCTTATAGGTAGTAAAATCAATAAATTGTAGCCCTCTGATCTGGGGAGGGATGCCCTCTAGTTCTGTGGATTCAATCAAGAGGGGAATAATACGTTTGTTGTTGTCCAAGGCGTGGGTGATTTCTTGCTGACAATAGTCTGATGTCACGGAAGCAGGTGAGATTAAGTAGACAATATTATCAGCTCCCTCAATGCCTTGATTGATTACGTCTTGGAATGGAGTACCGGTTTCAATATCGGTCTTATTCGTCCAAACCGTGAAGCTTTGCCGCATTAAAGTTTTAGCAATTTTCTGCATCACCGGCTTATCTTGATCGGCGTAGCAGATCAACACCTGGGTCAGAAGGTTATTGGCATTCTTGGTGCTTTCACAAATCAACTCACACTGTAGGTCTGTAGGAACACAAGGAGGTTGCTGCTCATCAAACCTAACTTTTAGCCAAGATTGAGCCTGTTTTCGCTCTTCTCCAATTAACAAGTAGTTGGTTTGTTTTTGATGTCTAGACCACTCCAATGCCTTGACTAAAATTTCCGTATGTTGTCTGACGTAATCACTTTGATGGTGGATTACCTGCAGTAACCCAGCCAAGGATTTTTCAAAATCATCTGTATTATCTTGGAAATAGATCCAGTTAATTTTTTGGATAATTGGATGCATCTTATCCCAACAATCCGTAGGTTCAACATGGAGTATAGGGATGATGCGTTTGTTGAGTTTAACGGCGAGTTGAATCTCTTTGAGACAATAAGCAGATTTGACTGAATGGGGAGCAATGATAAACAAGAAGTTATGGGATTTTTCAATGCCATCATCAATTTGATTTTGGAAGTCTACACCCAGAGGAATATCCTGTTGATCAAACCAGATTCTGAAACCAAGTTCGGTTAATCGTTGGTGTAGTTTGGTAGCAAATACTTTGCTATCAGCTCGTCCGTAGGAGATGAAGGCATCGAAAAAAGTCTTCATGTTTGGTAGTTAAGTAGTTCAGTAGGGATTCAATATAACTATTTGAGAGAAACTTGGGCTCACAACTCTCGGAACCTATAGTTATACAATTCCCTAACATTTCACTAACGTAACAGTTTTACCATTAGCTGCTTAGCACTCAGCAGTCAACCGATAGTAGCGATCGCAGCAATTAAGGTTAGCTTATCTAAAATCTTCTTTTCCTCAAGACCAGCTAGCACGTTTGGCAGATAAGTCTGGAGATCTTTGAGGGATTACCAGGATTACCCCCTCTGAGGGGGTAATCATTTGGGAATTGGGTGGCTTATCGAATCGCTGCCTGTTGTAATTGTTCGTTGAGTTGTGACTCAGCCATACCTGGGTTTTGAGTTGGGTTTTGAGTTGGATTTTGAGATAGGAACTCTGTTTCCTCCCTGGCATGTTTCTGCTCTTGCTGAACCTCGCTGATGTATCCTTCTACATCTTTTTTAATCAGCGCCTCGACACGGGAGGAAAACTGGGTAAATGCCTGGGTGTGGTTTTCTAGACGTTGGTAAGGTCCACTTAACTGAAGAAATTGCCAGCCTTCTATCTTCATGGCTTCTGCGGTGTTGCGATACTGAGTGTAGTGTTTGCCAGATTGAAATAGCTCTTCTAAAGCGGCGCTAATTGCCACTATCTGACTCATTGCAAAAGCAGTCCAACCCAGAGCTACTCTGATTTGACCGTTGCTGCTGTTGATACCGACTAAAGCGGGAACAATTACCCCTCCGATAATGGTCAACAGTCGCAGGGTATAATAGCGGTTGCGACACTGATTTGCTCGCTTGTCTAACCACAACACTTGGTCGAGCCAGCGAGCTTTGATAAACCGCTTCTGCATTTCCGATAGATCAATTCCATCAATCAACCCACCCATCTCTTCTTTATATTGTTCCCGATAAGACCGTTTTTTTACCATGATTCACTCGTCCTGTTTACTTGAGAGGATTCCCCAGACCTATACCCCACTGTTATGGAAAAAAAACCTTGACAATGGCTAGGTACATGTATGGATTTTTTTTTGGGGATTCATCACTCCAGTTATAACCGGGAATTATTGCAACTTGGGTAAGGACAAATTCTCAAGTTTCGAGTATAGTTTAATCGGGGAAATAATACCCTTTTTTTCATAGTGGTCATGGGAATTTGGCGGAAGCGAGCCAAGCAGCTTGTATTGGAAATTTTTAGAAAAAAAAGGCAGTAGCAATCTCTATAAGTGTGAGGATTCAGCTAATGCGCTACCTCACAGGCTAGAAGCCTGTGCCACGCTACTTGAGGTGCTATCAGCTATCAGATAAAGTACTTTACTCTCTTCCGGATACTTAATCAAGACCACTTTCCAACAGGTCGAGCATTTCTGTTAGCCATTTTCTAGCACTTTCTTCAGTTTCAAAATGGCGATTGGCATAGTCACCCACATCTTTCCAGGGAAAGGAGCGAGAAGCCAAAGCAACCCGTCCTTCGGCAATTATGGTACGATGCCACTTAGCAAGTTCTGGATTGTTGCAGCCAAGAACTACCTCTTGATCACTTTTACCTTCAAAATCAGCTTCAGCAAACTCCCCAGCAAGAAAACTGTAGAGATTTTCGTAGTTAGGTTTTTGGCTCATGGGTAGATTTTTGGTGTATAGTTAATGGCTAATGTTGAGTAATGACTGAAGATTGGAGAATTAGAGACTGAAGATTCAATAAATACAAGATATTATAGTTTAAGCAAGGGTCAGTCTAAACTATAAAATCTAAACTATCAAATCTACAATCCCCTGAGCAGTTATCTAGCGGGATATGACGTAAGAAGTAAGCAATCTCCCTTTGCTGTTTTTTCCATAACCACACGCAACTTCCTACTATTAGAAATATTGCTCATAGAAGCAGGACGGCTAGCCACACGACCAACTACTTGCCTAGCCCTATAGTTAACAGCTCGCTTCTCACCTGTAGCAGCATCAAGAACCCAACTATTTAATGTATTCCGGTTGGCTCTCAAAGCAGCTTGAATATTAGTGGCAGCAGTTCCCAAATCGGGATAGGTGCTAGCTGCGCTGATTCTGGGAGCATTAATTAATCGGTCTACTAGTTGTTGATCACTTTTACCAACATGGCGATCTATGGTGTGACCACCAAGGTCCTCCTGTCGTTGTAACCAGTCGGAGGAAAAATTACTCGGAACGCATTGCGCAAAAGCTGATTGACTCAGGTAAAAACCCTGTACAAGAGTCAAAACAGCCAATAGTCCAGCACTCTTGGCTAGGGATTTTTTCCAATGGGTAAGCATCTTAAATAATGTCTGTTTTTACCTACTATTCCCAGCAGCTTTTTAATTGTAACATCCTCAGCGACTGCATCAAGACAATGAAAGGAGGTTCAATGGGCGACTGACTGTATCAGGGATGAGCTCATTGCCCTCAAAGCTGTATAGAGTAAAATTTTGATGATCATATATTAATTTTGGTTAAGTCAACCTATGTCTAATCAAGAAATTCGGCCAGAAGGGCAACCGTTAATCGATCGCTCTATAGAGGATAAAACTAAGGACTTTTTGGAGATAGGGAGAATTGCTGGTCTTAATACAACATCCGATTGTGCAGGCGCTGATCTCAGCGGTGCTAATTTGAGTAGTGTTAACCTCAGCCGTGTCAATTTGAGTGGTGCTAACCTTAGCCTGGCTAAACTCAACGGGGCTAATTTATTTGGTGCTAACTTATTGGGAGCTAACTTGTTTGGCACTGACCTGAATGAGGCTAATCTTAGTGAGGCTAATCTTAGTCATGCTAATCTCAGCGAGGCTATCCTCAGTCGTGCTATTCTCAGCAGTAGTAATCTTAGGGGTACTATAGTCAGCAATGCTAACTTTAGCTATGCTATCCTGAGTAATGCCAACCTCAGCCATGCTATCCTGAGTAATGCTAATCTGAGTTATGCTAATTTATTTGGTGCTAACCTCAGCGAAGCGAATCTATTTGGTGCTACCTTAAGTTGTGCTACTTTGAATTATGCCATTTTTAATCATGCTAATTTGAGTTACAGCAACTTAAGTTATGCCTCGATGGATTATACAGTACTGAGTGCTGCTAACCTCAGATGTGCTCTTCTGGGGGAGACTAACTTGAGTAAGGTGAATCTGAGTGATGCTAAATTAGAGAAAGCCCGGTTGGTAAATAATTTAGGAATTTCTGAAGAGATGAAGCTTGACTTTAAGAAAAGGGGAGCAATTTTTGAAGATTCGAAGGATAATAATGGTTTGACAATTTTTAATCATTAAATACAAGGGAATAGGGAATAAGGCAAAAGGCAAGAGGCAAGAGGCAAGAGGAACCCACCCCTAACCCCTCCCAGGAGGGGAAGGCAAGAGGCAAGAGGCAAGAGTTAATCAAGTATATAGGTATTTTGGGTAACTCTTCCCGATTCCCGATTCCCGATTCCCGATTCCCGATTTCCGATTCCCAATTCCCGATTCCCAATTCCCGATTCCCGATTCCCAATTCCCGATTCCCGATTCCCAATTCCCGATTCCCGATTCCCGATTCCCGATTCCCGATTCCCTTTTTTGATCAATCCTATGTTTACATTTAAAATAATATTATGTCTGAATTTACTGGAGAAGAATGGGGAAAAATCCGAGAAACTTTGGCTGACGAGCCTACTAAGTATGGATTGCCTAAGCGGGAATATGGCTCGGTGGTGTTGGGGTCATTTAATATCCGAAAACTGGGTGCGGTAACTAAGCGCAGTCCTCAAACCTGGGATTTTTTGGCTCATGTTTGTAAGCACTTTGATTTGCTGGCTGTCCAAGAAATCATGGATGACCTGAGTAGTTTCCAGGAGTTGAAGGGGCGGATGGGCTCAGAGTTTGGTACGATTGTGTCTGATCGAACTGGGGTGTTTCCTAATGAACCAGGATTAGGGGAAAGACTGGGATTTATATATAATTTGTCGATGGTTAAGCGGGGTGAAGTGGTCTCAGATATTTCTTTTGACCGTACTAAGGTGTTAGAAACCTTGGCTCGTAACTATAATCATATCAATCAGGCTATTTTACCCTATGTGGACTATCTAAAAGAACTGGATCAGTGGAACTCAAATCAGTTAGGTAAACCCCCTAAGAAGCCGAAGGTTAGGATGCCAGTGTTTCTAACATTTGCTCGCCAACCGTTCTGTGTCAGTTTTAGAATTGTTGGTCATCCTGGTACTAACCCCTATGAATTTATGGCAGTTAATGCTCATCTGTATTTTGGGGACTATATCTCGGATCGCCGTCAGGAATTTGATGCACTGATGGCATGGATATTAGGACGGTTTATCGAACATGATCGAGCGTATTATCCCAATTTTATCTTATTAGGAGATCTGAATCTAGATTTTGATAATCCTACTACAGACCGTTACCGCATTGAAAAGCATATCAAGATGTTTAATGCTGAGGTTAAAGGGGAAGCAAATGTTAATTTTCCCTTCTTAGACCCCCATCCAAAGACAAACCAAGTCTTGCGAACGAATGCTAGATTGACGGAAACTTTTGACCAAATTGGTTTGTTTAATTGGGATCAGCGTCTTCCTACTTATAAAGAAAATTCCTCTATGGGTGAAAACCCACGAGGACCGGATTATGGTGTTTTTAATTTTGTTGAATTGTTTAGTGATGCGTTGTACGACCGAGGAGTTAGTGAGTTATCACTATCCGAGAAGAAGGCATTTTTTCGACGGTTTGAACATGAGGTAAGTGACCATTTACCGTTGTGGTTACGACTGCCGTTGCCGGATTGAAGTTGCTGATCATTTCGCTAGTTTGGTTAATCAATGCTTTTAAACAGCAGATTTGATCTTCGGCAAACTGCCCTTTGGTGAGTTCAGGGGTAATGTTAATGGCAAAATCAACAATATGACTAGCGATTTCTGGGGGTAAATCACCAAGTAGCTCCCGATTGTGTATGAGTGAATCCCGTCTGTTGTTATGGTAGGTCATGATTATTGATACAATTCTTAGCTTGTGTTACTAAGCTAATTAATAGTTAACTATAGTAAAACCGTATTTTTAACTAAGAGGATATCTCCCAAGTTTTTTGATACTGAATTTTGCCCCTAGCCCCCCAAGCGAGCAATCCCTCGCTTGGGGGGAACAAGAATCCATTTGATGGTAAAATTCCCCTAAAGTTGGGCTACTAACGGGGGCTTGGATGTAGCAAATGAGACTTCTCAGACAACCTCTCAATAACTATTCAATTCCATCTAGATTGAAGCGCTATTGCGGAACGATTCTACGAGATAATCTGCAAAGGCGTGAGCTGAAGGCTTTGCACCTCTCCCTCCAGCGAGCAAAGCATTAACTTCGATAGTCCCGATTTCCCAATCTGCAAGAACTTGAACGAGTTCACCCCTTTCGAGTTCTGCCCTACACCCCCACAAAGCCGTGGAGATAATCCCCATTCCAGCTAAAGCAGCAGCCGTTGACGCCTCATTGACGCTCACCATGAGCTGACCTTCAACTTTTACGGACAAAGTTTTGCCGTCTTTTTTAAAACTCCAGCCAGTAGACCCCATACTCGAAGGCCCAATAATCACTTGATGCCCTGCAAGGTCTGCAGGAATTTGTGGCGTTCCGGCCTTCGCCAAATATGCGGGAGAAGCAGCTATCAGCCGTCGTGTTACCCCTAGCTGCCGCGCGACCATAGTTGAATCGCTGAGCGGACCAAAACGTAGTGCAACATCAATAGCCTGATCGATCAAATCTTGGCGCGAATCAGTCAGCACGAGATCAACATGCAACCCCGGATGTTGAGCCAGAAAATCGGGAAGGCGAGGAATGATTTCGCGTACCGCGAAGCTTATGGCAACCCCCACTCTCAATCGCCCCTGCAACTTTCCATCACTACGAACCAGATGATTAGCCTCTTCCAAAGCAGACAGAATCGGTTCTATTCTCGCCAGATAGTCCGCCCCGGCCTCAGTTAATTTCACTGCATGGGTACTTCTGACAAATAGTGCCGCCCCTAGATCCTTTTCCAGTTTGGAGATGATTCTGGAAACAGAGGGCTGGGACAAGTTAATCTCTTTGCCCGCAGCCGTAAAGCTACCGGTTGTGGCCACACGGCAAAACAAGCGCAAGGTCGAGATTCGATCAGTCATTCGTTTTTTAAATAACTATTAGACATATATTACCACTACCAATTAAAAAACAAATGAGCAATACTGAATAGTAGGCAGATGGATCGGTTCACGAAAGCCTGAATGCATTACCAGTCTTTGACTGGACCGTGATGTAACCCTCATGTCAATGAAAAACCACAAAATAGGAATAAAATTATGTCTCTTCAAGAAAAACTCGACGCTTTTAAGGCAGATTTTGAAGCCAACAAGGCTCCTGCCGCTGCGGTGGAAGCCTTTCATCGTTCCACCCGTGAATTGATCGAAAATGGAAATGCCGAGCGCGCCCTCAAAGCAGGTGAACGAGCGCCCGAATTTACGTTACCTGATTCAGAAGGCAACCTAGTCTTTTCGAGAGCTTTGCTCGCCAAAGGCCCCTTGGTAGTGACTTTCTATCGTGGTGTCTGGTGCCCCTATTGCAATTTTGA
>NZ_JAAHHS010000359.1 GCF_010692395.1 Moorena sp. SIO3H5 | reverse complement strand
TGTTCAGCAGTTTCAGATTTTTGGTCAGCTAGCTGCTTCTGTAATTTCTTAACCAGATTAGATTGCTCTTTAGCCTGCTGTTGCAAAGACTGATAACTTTCGGTCTGTTCAGCAGTTTCAGATTTTTGGTCAGCTAGCTGCTTCTGTAAGTCTTCAATCAAAGTAGCTTGCTGTTGAGCTTGCTGTTGTAAAGACTGGTAATCTTCTTGGGATACACCAGAAGCACCAGGCTCAGACACATCAGTTTGTAGCGGTTGCTTACCCTCTATAACCTGAATCTTGGTTTGAGATTTTGTGGCTCCATTGTTAGAGGATGTTTCCTTTGGCTCCGGTGGATTTTCCAGGGCAATAGTCATACTTGCCTGCTGGCATGCGATCGCAATATTACCTCTGGCGATACGCTCAATTAGTTCCGAACGGGACAATCCAGTATTCTGAGCCATCTGAGTCAACAAGCCAATGCCTGTAGGGGTCAGGGATATCCCCACCTTGGACTTACCTTCTGAATACTGGCTAGCAGTTTTACGGCTTTTCTTGGGCATTGGCTTTTCCTCCGGATCAGCTATTTAAAGTCTATATATTTTACTGTTAAAAGTACCTCGTTAAAAGCTTTATTTAGAAGCTTTTGTTCAAAGCTTGTATTTGCCAGGTAGTTGTTGAGGGTTGACCGCTGTCATTCAACTCTCAACAGTCAACCCTCAACAACCTAAACATTTCTATGACAACTCGCCATAGAGATAATCCCAGCTCTAATAACTACTCTAATAACTACGAGGACGCCACTTATTCAACTGGGTTTCTGCAATCATAGCTAAACGCCGCTGATCAGCAATCTTTTCTTGTAACGTAGCAATTTCCTGGGCCTGTTTTTCAGACTTTTGTTGGAGAGCTTCATAACTGTCTGGCTCTACAGTCGCTGCTGCCATGGGGATTGGGGCTGCAATGCTGGTGAAACCAATACCACCATTGGTCGAAGAACTGTAAGACTGCCATTTGCTATACTGTGATGCTCCAAAGCTAGCCAATGGTCGTAAGTCTGCCAGCTGTTGCTGCAAGCTTTCCAGCAGTTCTTCTTGCTCTTGGCATTGCCGTTGGAGGGCTTGATAGGCTTCTGAGCGTTTTTTCTCAGCTTCTGGGGTAGCTTCCTGCGGTTGAATTTTGGGCTTGAGTACTTCATCCAATAAGGCTTGGATATCAGTAACTGGGGCTTGCCCAAGGGGATTATTATAAATAATCGATTTATTCAGCCTTGGTGGATTCCCTGACACATTGTCTTTATCAGAACTAGAAACGCTGGGCATCAGCACCAACATGTTAGTAAACCCAAGCAGCTTTTTACCTGTTTGGGTTTTATAGCCCCGGTAAAAGGGTACAACATTCTCCCCAAACACCTCTTGGTACTCGTCACTATCGATATAGGAATCAATATCCGCCTCGAAACCTCCTTGATCCAGTACTTGGCTGTGATAGAAAGTCTCAGAGTAGTCATCAGGAGCACGACCGAGCAAATGCTTAAAATTCAGCTCAATTGACCGGTAGCGGGGACAGATATCGAAAAACCTTGACCGATACAACTCTGACTTTGCAACCTGACGCACAAACTCACGAACAGTGATTTCCCCTCGCTTGATCTGGGATTCTGGCACAGTCAGCCGTTCACTCTCCATAACATGGGCATTTCCCAAAACCTGACGATAAACTGCTCGAATCACCGTCTCAATTTCTGCTTCCGAGCGACCTGGCCACAGCTCAATCGGATCAATTTCTTCCCAGGCTTGATACTGGCGTTGCCAGGTTTGAGTCGTGTTTTGCAAGAGTTTTTCAGCTTCGGTGAGAATCTTAGGTGCTGTTTGAGTTTCTGTGGAACTTCCTACTTGGGCTTTATTGAGACCTAGAACATTAGCCAGGAGTTTATTAACATCAGTAGGTTTTACGACATCACCAGCTCCAGAAAGCGGCTCCATATTACTGGGACTATTGGTCATCAGGAACTGATTCAACCGAGACCAATTCCCCCGCCAAACATTGGGTTTATCGGTACCAGGTGCGCCACGCAACAGTTTTAAGATATGGGTAAATCCCACTGTACTTTTCCCGATCTGGGTTTTGTACCCCCGATAATAGGGAACCTGGTTTTCCCCAAAAGCTAGCTGGTATTCTTCGCTATCGATATAAGAATCGATTTCAGTCTCATAACCGCCTTGATCAAGCATGCTCGTATGCTCAATAACTTCCTCATAGCTTTCAGGAGCTCGACCAAGAAGATGCTTGAAATTCAACTCAATGGCTCGGTTACGAGAGCAACTCTCGAAAAATCGGGAGTAGTAAAGCTCAGATTGAGCCACTTGGCGCACAAATTCGCGGACAGAAATTTCTCCCTTTCTGAGTTGGGATTCGGCAACGGTGAGCCGTTCACTATCCATGACATAGGTATTCCCCAACACTTGCCGATAGACAGCCCGAATCACAATTTCCACTTCTTCTTCAGAATGACTAGGCCACAGTTCAACTGGGTCTGTGTCTTGAAATGCTGCTACCCCTAATTGCGAGGCGCGTGTTAGTACAGGGTTTATAAAACCAATTACCATTTAAAAGACCTCCAAATCCATTGTTGTTAAATGTTGTTAATTAAAGTTAATAAACAACTAATATAAAAACTTGCTTACGAAAAATACTTTCTTCGCTTTATAGTGAATTCACTTTAATTAAAAAGTCTTTATCTGTGAATATCAAAATTATTATATTGATTAAACACTCTTATAAGTATTAACTTACTTTTGGTTAACGTGAAGCTTTTTATATGGTCTTGGTTGATTGACAGTAGGCCGATTTACTTAAAAAACTCCTAAAACCCTTAATTTTAGTAGGAACATTAAGCCTATAGTCATTTTTGCTTATTATATTTTGGTGACACAGATTTTACCCTCTAGTACAACTTTGCGATCGCTATAATCACTCAGAGTGCTAGTGCCATCTGCAATCAATTCTTGAAATCGGTAAAGTACCTTGAATTTCTTTAGTTGTGAATTCAAAAAAACTCAATACCACTGTCAACAGTTAATCGGTACCTAACTAATCAATAGTGTTAGTTTTTAGAAATTAGCTGTTTATTGCTCACAGCCTATTTCCAAAAACTAACATCTAGAGACTTAGCTCATATCAACTACTGAATCCGGACAGTCAACCTAACCGATTTCAGTAATACTGACAATTTTGCTGCCCATTTTGTGCATATTTTGAATCCTCGCCGACAGCTGGTCGTAACCTACCTCATAGGTAGCATTACTCCGCTTAAAGCGAGAACCAACACCAGCTTTAGCTACAGTAATCTTAAAGCGTTTGCCTGTATTCGCGTAATTACCTGAAGCTCCAACAGGAGCAGTAATCTTGGTAGACAGATTAGCCGCTAAATCACTAATCAGCTTGGCTTGGTTACTGCTATCACTGGTAGCATCTCCACGGATCAAACAAAATGTCCGATTAAAGGCTACGTTCTTAATTCCAACTTCGGTACTATTACTACGAGGATAGGGAACAATAAACTCGCCAAAATTAAACTGATACTCGTCGCTATCGATATAAGAATCGATGTCCGCGTCGTAGCCAGCAGTGTTATAAATTAGGACATGTTCGGCAATTTCTGTCTGATCCTGGGGAGCACGACCTAGAAAATGCTTGTAGTTGAGCTCAATGAAACGATACTGGGAAGCAGAATCAAAAAACAGGGACTTATACAAGTCTGATTTAGCCACCATGCGCACAAAGCCCCGTACACTGATGTCCCCATTGCGCAGCATCGATTCAGCACTAGTTAAGCGATCGGATTCCAGCAAGTGCGGGTTACCTAGAACCTGTTTGTAAACTGCCCGAATCACTGTCTGCAGATCATCTTCTGTTGCACCAGCACGCAACTCTACTGGAGCAGCATCCATTACCCAAAGTGACATTTAAATTCCTCCTAAATTCTTTGCTCAAATTTAGCTGACTTACACAGCTATTCACGTATTATTTCCCAGTTATCAGTTACTAGTTACCAGTTAACAGTTTTTCTTGATTACCATTAACTGTTAACTTAGTAACTGATAACCGGGCTACTTGATCAATTTAACTCAGTAACACTGAGAATCTTGCCACCGCTTTTATGAATACTCTGCACTTGTTCAGAGAGTTGCTCGTAGCTAACCTGATAGTTCAGGTTGCTATACTTATTCAACCGGGCTACACCAGCGCATGTGGAAACAGCAATCTGGTAACGCTTGCCAGTATTACCATAACCTGCACCATTTCCAACTGCTGGAGCCTTAACTTTTGGAGATAGATTACCAGCTACAGACGTGATTAGCTGAGCTGATTTTCCGCTATCACTGGTAGGAGATCCTCGCAATAAGGAGAACATCCGATTAAAGCCCACATTCTTAATTCCCAATTGGCTACGAATGCTGCGGGGGTAGGGAACGACGTTCTCGCCAAAATTCTGGAGATATTCGTCACTATCGATATAAGAATCGATTTCAGCTTCATAACCCTGTTCATTGTAAAGGCTGACGTGCTCAGAGATTTCAGCTTGATCTAGGGGAGCACGACCCAGCAAATGCTTGCAATTAAGTTCAATGAACCGATAGGGAGAAGACCCCTGGAAAAATCGAGATTGATACAGGGCTGATTGAGCGACCATGCGCACAAAGCCACGGACAGTAATATCCCCATTGCGCAACATTGATTCCCCATTAGCGAGTCGCTCGCTATCCATCAGATGGGCATTGCCCAACACCTGCTTGTAAACAGCTCGAATTACCGTTTGTAAATCATCTTCAGTAGCAAAAGGTCGCAATTCTAATGGAGCACCTTCAAAGGCATCCAAGCCTAGAACAGCTGACCGAGTTAAATTTCCCATTTCTATCTCTCCTTTAAAACTTCCGAAAAAAAAACCCAGACATTAGGAGATTTCTGTAATGCTGACAATTTTTCCGCTAGTGCGATTAATCCGCTGAATTTGGGGTGTCATCTTGCTGCCAGGAACAATGTACTCAGTGGTACTACGACGGCGACGACCGCTGTACATGGCACCCCGGACAACAATTTTGAAGGTCTTTTCGGTAGCATCAGCATAAGCGGCAGCACGACCACCTGCCAGTGGCACAATTTCGCTGGTGCTATTGGTGGCAACTGCTTCTACCAAGCAAGAGCTTTTTGTAGCGCTATCAATTTCTGGACGACCCCTTACCAAGGAGAGGGTACGGTTATAGCCCACCTGCTTTTGGCCGATTTGGCTACTAGCACCACAATAGTAGGGTACGGTATCATCCCCAAAATTCTTTTGGTACTCGTCACTATTGATGTAAGAATCAATTTCAGCATCGTAGCCCTGCTCAATACAGATACGGATGTGTTCCGAAATTTCTGTCTGATCTAGGGGAGCACGACCCAATAAATGCTTAAAGTTCAGCTCAATAAATCGGTACGGCGCACAGGATTCAAAATACCGAGCGCGATAGAAGTCTGATTTGGCAACAGCCCGGACAAATTCCCTGACAGTGATGCTGCCATCGCATAATTGCGATTCAGCATTCACCAGCCGCTCGCTCTCCATAATGTGGGGGTTGCCCAAAACTTGACGATAAACTGCCCGAATTACAGCTTGTACTTCATCAATGCCGCTAGTGGGCCATAGTTCAAAGATGGTATCTGAATCTAGACCAAACTTGGCAGTAGGCGCTGTACTGACCATTTAAATTTCTCCTTGCAAAAAACTTATTCAAAATAGAGGGGATTTTCCTTGCCAAAACAAAGCAACCAACCCTTCATTGAACTGCACCTCTACCTTCTTTGGCAGCAAGCCAACTAGTTTGCTGCCAAAGCACGCAGAAATACACGAACTTTTCCAGATTAGAAACGTTTGAATCCCGATTGAATCCTAATTACACAACGGTGATGCTTGCAATCACGCCACCCTGCTTATGAATCCGCTGATACTCTTTGGACAGCTGATCAAACGGAACCAGGTAGACTTGGTTACTGCGCCGGAATTTGGATACCCGATTCACTGCACCAGGGGACTTATAGCCAGTTACCTCAATGCGGTACACCTTACCTTCAGCACTAGCTCCAGAACCATGGCGAGTTCTTGCACCCAATGGTGTATCTTGGAAAGACCAGCCAGATACCCCACCAGATGGGGGAATCACTGCTGTAGGAATTTCTTGAATTACATTCTTATTTAGACAGGGAGTATTGCCAGCCAAGCTCCCTTTGAAGTCGCTACTAGATGCTCCTCGCAACAGTTGGAACATGTGGGTAAAACCAAGCATCTTCTTGCCTGTTTGGGTTTTGTAGCCCCGGTAGAAGGGAACCGTGTCTTCCCCATAGACTTCCTGGTACTCGTCACTGTCGAGGTAGGAATCAATCTCTGCCTCGAAGCCTCCTTGATCCCAGATAATACTGTGAGCTTTCATCTCATCGAAGCCATCGGGAGCCCGACCAAGTAAATGTTTGAAATTCAGCTCAATTACCCGGTAACGGGGGGATTTGTCAAAAAACCGGGAGCTGTAAGCATCCGATTTAGCTACTGCCCGCACAAATTCCCGAACGCTTAGTTCACCTAGTTTAAACTGAGACTCTGGGACAGCCAGTCGCTCACTTTCCATGACATAAGCATTGCCCAAGACTTGCCGATAGACCGCCCGAATCACGGCCTCAGCGTCCTCGCTTGAGATACCTGGCCATACTTCAATTGGATCTGTGTCTTCAAATAGGCCGACACCTAGCTGTGATGCTGGTCCGAATGCCATTAACAGATTCTCCTAGATAGCAACAAATTTTTTAATCAGGGTTTTCTCAGGGTGTTTAAAAAACTTTACAAGCTTTTAAACAACAACATAACCTCGAGCTCGACTCCTGATTAAGGAATCTTGGGAGCTCATAGCTCCTGTGAGCGAGATTGTGTCAGTGTTTTACACCTTCACACCTTCATTTATACAATGCCCTGATCACCCTAAATTATCAAGATTTGTAAACTTCTAGGATTCTCTGTGATTGAAACTGACGACTATCTTAGAAATTATGAATTATAAAATATTACTTATTATAGGGAACAGGGAACAGGGAACAGGGAACAGGGAACATAAAAAAAATATCTGTACCTCATAAATATGAGAACAGCTAGATTTCTGATTTTTTTTAAGCTACCCTAGACCGAACACTCAGGGCGAACAACCTTGGGCAAAACGCCACGGGTGCGCGTTCAACCTTCAACCCTTCAATCCTTCAACACTTCAACCCTTTAACCCTTCAACCTTTCAACCCTTCTTAATTTGTGCGATCGCTACCTTGACCAGTTGGCGAATTTCCTCTCGGTCATCGGATAACTTGGCTGTTAATGGGGGTAAAGCCGCTTCATCCTTTAGCTTCCCTAATGATAAGATTGCCCTCCGCCTCACTTCTTGGCTGGGGTCTTCCAGTAACGGGATTAAATGGGGAACCCCTAACTCGGGGTCAAGTTGGCTCACCGATGTAGCTGCTTCGGCACGAACATTGACAGATTCATCTTTCAGTGCTAACAAAATAATTTCTGTAGCCTGGTCATTACCTGGTTGATCTACCAAATTAGCGATCGCTCCGACTACTGCCATCCGCACATCTTCCGATTCGGAGTGGATTGCCTGATACAGGTGCTCTGCTGCCTCTGCGCCAATGAAAGCCAGTGCCCAAGAGGCATGACCTTTGGCAGATTGGGGATAATCTGCTGATTCCAACACCTCAATCAACTTTGGAACAGCCGCTTCTCCCATTCTGGCTAAGGCTCCAGCCGATGAACTCTTGACCACTGTAA
>NZ_JAAHHS010000358.1 GCF_010692395.1 Moorena sp. SIO3H5 | reverse complement strand
CTCTCTTGCTAGTATCGCTCCTTCAATTACCTTAGGTTGTGCGGCTAACAAGTGCGCTACTATTTTAGGGTCTTTGTCTATTTCCTCTGTATCTTGGTTGAGGTCAATATCAGGATTGAGTTTTTGCGCTTCTTGATAGGCAGAAATAGCCTCCTTTATTTTCCCCTCTCTTGCTAGTATCGCTCCCTCTTGTATCTTGGCTGGTGCGGCTAACAAGTGCGCTACTATTTTAGGGTCTTTATCTATTTCCTCTGTATCTGGGTTGAGGTCGATATTAGGATTGAATTTTTGCGCTTTTTTAAATTTTTTAACAGCATTGTTGAAATTTGGCTCTTTTTGTAAAACAAAAGCCCTACCTTGTCTGACTAGAAACTCTGCTTTCGCTTCATCCTCCCAATCGGCATACTTGAGACAGGCTTCTCCTGCTTTATTATCTTTTTTATTATCTTGATGATTTTGAGGCGCAACGAGGTCAGGATGAAATTGCAGCTGATCACATCCCTCTTTTAACAAATTTTGCCAATCTAAACCCAGCCACAAACGCACTGTGTGGTCCCAACTGGTACTGATAATCTGTTTGCCATCTGGACTAAAAGCGATATGATTGACAGAACCTTTATGACCTTTAAAAGTATGGAGAATTTTACCTGTTTCTGTGTCCCACAAACGCACTGTTTTGTCCCAACTGCCACTGATAATCTGTTTGCTATCTGGACTAAAAGCGATCGCATTGATAGAACTAGTATGACCTTCTAATGTATGAATTATTTTCCTAGTTTCTGTGTCCCACAAACGCACTGTTTTGTCTTCACTGCCACTGATAATATGTTTGCCATCTGGACTAAAAGCGATATCTCTGACAGAACTAGTATGATCTTTGAAAGCATGAATTAGTTTACCGGTTTCTGTGTCCCACAAACGCACTGTGTTGTCCCTACTGCCACTGATAATATGTTTGCTATCTGGACTAAAAGCGATCTCAGTGACATCATCTGTATGACCTTCTAATGTATGGAGAAGTTTACCGGTTTCTGTGTCCCACAAACGCACTGTTTTGTCTTCACTGCCACTGATAATATGTTTGCCATCTGGACTAAAAGCGATCCCATCGACATCATCTGTATGACCTTCTAATATATGGATTATTTTACCGGTTTCTGTGTCCCACAAACGCACTGTTTTGTCTTCACTGCCACTGATAATATGTTTGCCATCTGGACTAAAAGCGATCCCATCGACATCATCTGTATGACCTTCTAATGTATGGAGAGGAAGACCTGTTTCTGTGTCCCACAAACGCACTGTGTTGTCCCTACTGCTACTGATAATATGTTTGCCATCTGGACTAAAAGCGATATCAGTGACAGAACTAGGATGACCTTCTAATGTATGGAGAGGAAGACCTGTTTCTGTGTCCCACAACCGCACTGTTTTGTCAACACTGCCACTGAGAATTTGTTTGCCATCTCGACTAAAAGCGATATCTCTGACATAATGTGTATGACCTTCCAAGGTATGGAGAGGTTGACCCGTTTCTGTGTCCCACAAACGCACTGTTTTGTCAACACTGCCACTGAGAATCAGTTTGCCATCTGGACTAAAAGCGATCGCATCGACATCATCTGTATGACCTTCTAATGTATGGATTAGAAGACCTGTTTCTGTGTCCCACAAACCCACTGTGTTGTCTTTACTGCCACTGATAATATGTTTGCCATCTCGACTAAAAGCGATATCTGTGACAGAACTTGTATGACCTTCTAATCTATGGAGAAGTTTACCGGATTCGGTGTCCCACAAACCCACTGTGTTGTCTTTACTGCCACTGATAATATGTTTGCCATCTGGACTAAAAGCGATATCATTGACATCTCTAGTATGACCTTCTAATGTATGGATTAGAAGACCTGTTTCTGTGTCCCACAACCGCACTGTTTTGTCTTCACTGCCACTGATAATCTGTTTGCTATCTGGATTAAAAGCGATATCTGTGACAGTATCAGTATGACCTTCTAATCTATGGATTATTTTACCGGTTTCTGTGTCCCACAAACGCACTGTGTTGTCTTCACTGCCACTGATAATATGTTTGCCATCTCGACTAAAAGCGATCGCATCGACATCATCTGTATGACCTTCTAATCTATGGATTAGTTTACCAGTTTCTGTGTCCCACAACCGCACTGTGTCGTCCCTACTGCCACTGAGAATCTGTTTGCCATCTCGACTAAAAGCGATCACACTGACACCTTTAGTATGACCTTGTAAAGTATGGAGAGTAAGACCTGTTTCGGTGTCCCACAAACGCACTGTGTCGTCCCTACTGCCACTGAGAATCTGTTTACCATCTCGGCTAAAAGCGATCGCATAGACAGCTTTAGTATGACCTTCTAATGTATGGATTAGAAGACCTGTTTCTGTGTCCCACAAACGCACTGTTTTGTCTTCACTGCCACTGATAATCTGTTTGCCATCTGGGCTAAAAGCGATCTCAGTGACATCATCTGTATGACCTTGTAAAAGATTCCTTTCTCGAACCTTATCTAAAGCTTCCAATAAGCTAGAATGAACTTCATTGATCACCTTTGATTCTAAGTATTTTTGCTGGGATAGACTTTTAGCTGTTGCTTCAATAGCTTGAAGCAATTCTTCTGTAGTAGGTTTTACTGATAGAGAATACTTAATATCGCTTGATTCTGCTTTAAATTCTGCGTTAATTTTATTTTTATGATCTTGTCTACCAAAAAATACAGCAATAACTGCAACTATGGTAACCAATATCAATAAAATCCCAAGTTGCTGTGTTTTACTACGGAGTTTACTATTAGCACTAGCTTGTTCTTTTTCTCTTTGTTCTGCTGATTGGCGTGCCTTTTTCTCTGCTTTTCGTCTACCTTCAGACTCCTCTAGTAGTTCCTGTTGACGTTGTTTTTCTTCGTTAAGTATGCGATCGCGGACTTGTTGACTAACCTTAATAAGTTCTTGTGCATCACTATTAAGTTGACCCCGGTAGAGATCTTTAGCGAGATAATCCTCAGCATTAATTAATTTTGCTCCCTGTAGTAAAAAAGCAATTTCTTCTGGCTTACCTTCCCTTTTCCACTCTTCAGCCGCCGCCTCAATCTTACGGGCTATTCTCATCCCATCCCGGTTTTCACTTATCCAACTCCGCAACAGACTCCAATGACGAATCAAGGCTTCATGAGCTACATCCACCACTGCTACTCTCTCTGAGCCTCCTCCTTTACCTACCATTTCCGTGGTAACAACTAGCTTTTCATCAGCCAATTTCTGAACTACCGTATCAATAAGTTCTTCGTTATAGCGCTGATTCACTAAATTCGGCTTTAATACTCGTCTGCGGGTATCTTCTGTCCCTTCCCCCAACTGAGTCAGTGCTAGAAAAATATGCTTAACTGCTGCTTGTTTTTCTTCTGAAAGTAGCTCATATACCTCAGTCGCCCGTTGACGCAAAGTTCCCATCACACCACCCAATTTGACATAGGTGTTGAGGCGCAAACAGTTATCAGTGCTTTCTTCCCACAGTCGTGTTAGGGTATATTGCAGTAATGGAAGATATCCTGGCGCATCCGCTACATCTGCCAGTATTTCTTTCACCAGTCCTGGCTCAATCTCCAATTCTACCTGTTTGGCTGGTTTTACAATTGCCTGTCTTAACTCTTCTGGTGACATGGGCATCACAGCAATTCCATGTTCTTGAATCTGCTGTGCCAATCCGCTATAGTCCTGTTCAAGACATTTACCAAAAAAGTCTGCCCGCATCGTCAATACCAAGCAGAGTTTATTCCCGGTTTTAGGTAAAGCTCCTAATAAGCATTCAAAAAACTGCTGTCTTTCTGAGCTATCCTGACACAAAGTAAAGGCTTCTTCAAACTGATCAACTACTAGTATTAGCCGCTGGGTATCGGTCACAGCGATTAATTGTCTCAACCCTTCAGAACCCTTTAAGATCAAATCCTCGGCTTGAGCTAATCGAGTCGCCCGTTCGATATCAGATAACCCAGAATCTACAAAAGTTAGTGCTAAGGAATTGAGGGGATTTTCACCGGGCTGAAGGATTTTTATCTGCCGACTTTCACTACCCGATAACCTCTGTCCCAGTTGTAACTGATACAATAATCCCGCTCTAACTACACTAGATTTCCCACTACCAGACGCTCCCAAGACAGCCAGAAAATTACCAACACGCACCTTTTCCAACAATTGATCCGTTAAGGCAGTACGACCGTAGAAATACCTGGCATCTTCTTCAGTACAATCAAAATAAGCCAAACCCTTATAAGGACAGATACTTTTTGCTGATGCAGCCAACTGTTTTGTTGCTGCGGTCCACCTGCGAGTCAGATTAATCGGTTCACCAGAATTACTAAAAATAGGACGCTGGGGAAAAGCATTCTGTTCTTGAGTAAGTAAATCAACTAAGGTATAGTTAGTTACCCATCGCTCTTGGCTTAGTTCCAGTCCTTTGATCAGTGCAGAGGTGAGAACACTATGATTACTACCAATGTCTTCATAGGCCAGTTCAAAGGCACGAGAAGCAGCAATGAAACACCGGTCTCTGCCTTTACCCCGGTCTCCAGGGTCTGCTTCTGCTACATTTAGGACTTCTCCGGCATAACAGCAATCTAAAATAATAACCTGCTGCCTTACGTCACTTTCTTGTAACAGTCGCCGTAGCCATTGTAAGGATAAACCCCAAGAACCCATGTCTGGGTTTACATCACTAGCTGCCAAAAAGCCTTCTGATATACCCAGGTCTTCCCGTAGTCCATGCCCAGAAAAATAGAGTAGCGCTGTATCTGGGGGTTTACCATTTGGTTTGAACAATTGTACTATTGTTTTTTTTAGCTCAGTCAGAGTGACTTTGGTTTTTTTACCAACCCGAATGGTATTATTCTTTTTATCCTTAACCGCCGGGAGTCGCGTTACCTTAAAGTCTCCATACTTCTCTAGTAATTGGGCTACAGCTTCTGCATCCCGCCCAGGTGCCGTTAAATTATTGAGGTGTTCATAGCTGTAAGTATTAATTCCTATTACTAAGGCATTCCGACTCATGACAACCAGCTTTTTAATGATAAATAGGTGCTTAAGAGGGATACAATTTTTGTAAGCATTCAGCTATCAGCCGTCAGCTTAAGCTCAATACTTACATTTATTAAATACCATACTATGACACAATTAACGCCAATTCAGCTAGAGGATGGCACAATTATTTATGTTGAAGCTACAGAAGATTTAGACATTCCTACGGTAAGCAGCCCAGACAACCAAGACGAAGAAGAAGAGGAAGAAGAAGCCCTCACCGACAAGGGGATGAGTTCTCCTGAAAGGCTACGACGGCAAATAATACAACACGCTCAAACCATTGAAAGTACGATCCGGGCTTACACTATTATTGGCTTAAATGCGTTTAAGAAAAAGCCAATACCTAATGTTAAAAAAGTTACCCTAGAATTTGGAATTGAATTAGGGGGAGAAGCGGGGATTCCTTATGTTACCAAAGGCACGGCTAAAAGTAATCTTAAGATAACAGTAGAGTGTGAGCTTCCTAAGCAAATTCAAAGTAAAACTTAGTTAAGACGAATTACGCGTTCGCTTTTAGCGGAAGCGAAGCGCTGTGCTTTTCAAAAGTCTTACCTAGTCCCATTATATAGCAATTCTACGAATTGTGAGGTACAAATATCTGAGTTTTAGAATTGCTATAATACCCACAAGACTTTTGAGGGATTTGAGATGGCATTGAACTCTTCTGCTTCCAGTTCGCCCAATACAGATAATTGGCAAAAATCCTTACATAAAGAAAAATTATACACTTGGCATAATTACCGTTGTGCCTATGAAGTCTATACCCCAACAGATGAAAGTGCTAAGACGAAAACTCCTCTACTATTAGTCCATCCTATTGGTGTTGGACTATCACGCTTTTTTTGGCATCGCTTTTGCCAGGAGTGGTTGAACACTGGCAATGGTCATCTAATTTATAATCCCGACTTGCTAGGATGTGGGGAAAGCGAAATGCCCCCTGTTGCTTACTACCCTATTGATTGGGCTGACCAGTTACACTATTTTTTAACAACTGTAGTCAAAAAACCGGTGATTCTCCTAGTGCAAGGGGCTTTATTACCTGTAGCACTTACCTTGATCCAAAAGCAAACTGAACCAAATTATATTAAAGGGTTAGTACTTTCAGGTCCTCCGTCTTGGTCTCTGATGACAGCAGAAACTCAATACTGGCAGCAGCGAGTTGCTTGGAATCTCCTCGAATCTCCTTTAGGTAGTGCCTTTTTTCGTTATGCTCGTCGCCGTCAATTCCTGCAAAAGTTTTCGGAAAATCAACTGTTTGCTGAGAGTTATACAGTAGATAACGAATGGTTAGATAATCTCCAAAAGGGAGCAATTAATCCAGCTAGCCGCTACGCAGTTTTTTCTTTTTTGGCTGGCTTTTGGCGACAAAACTATCAACAAGCGATCGCTAATACTTCTCAACCTACCCTAGTAGTAGTAGGAGAGCAAGCTTCAAGTATTAGTAAGCGGGGTAAATCTGAAACACCAGAAGACCGACTAACTCAGTATATCAAGCATCTTCCTCAAGGAGAAGGTCGTAAAATTCCTGGTCGTAATGTTTTGCCTTATGAGTCAACCTATCAGTTTGTAAAAGTTGTCGCAGATGCTATTTCTTCGTTTGAGTAGTAGTATAAATGCAAAGTATAGCAATTCTACGACTTGTGAGGTACAAATTTCTGGTTTTTAGGGAGCAGGGAGCAGGGAGCAGGGAGCAGGGAAGTTGGAAGTGGGAAGAGAAACCCACCCCTAACCCCTCCCAGGAGGGGAAGGGAAGAGGGAAGAGGGAAAAAATAATGTGTACCTCATGAGTCCTAGAAACGCTATAACTGCACCGATTAACCCAGGACGTGCAGTTACTGGATGTCCAACTAGCATTAGACGTTTACCAATGTTAATCAACAAAGACCAGTGCATCGCACCCATTTGGATGCGATCACTTGTTTCACAGTCTCAATAGTATCAAAGGTAGAAGAGCAAATGCTTACTGCTGATTGTATCATTCACATGTCTGGATATCGCCTAGGTCAGGACGAGAAAGAGTTTTTCTTTCGTGATTTACCATTCATTTACCAAGAAGTGAAAGGAGAGTTTCCCGTTCACTCTGGGATGGGGGATGATCAATACCATCGCTCTCAAAAGCAGCAAAAGAAGATCAACAAAGCAAGGAAGAAAGGGAAAAAGCGGCGGGCTGCTGTTCTAGCTAACCTATATGATGTAGATTTTTTTGACGCTTACCGCGATCAATTGTTCGGAATGATTGGAGTACTAGAAGAGCGAACGCTACTAGCGGCCATACCCTTAGAAGAGTTGAGCGAAGACGAAGAAGAAGCAATAGATATCCTTAGTGACAAGGAGGAAGAATTATCAGATAGGTATGATGAGTTTCGCAATGCTATTGTACTCACCGCATGGGAGTGATCAACTTAATCGTTGATTTTGCAATAAACCCCTTTCATCTCTCCGGAAGGGTTTTGCGATCGCTTTTATAGGATTTATGAGGTACGCTTCTCAACCTCAAAGTCCCCCTTTTTTAAGGGGGATTTAGGGGGATCTATTTGTACCTCATGGCATAGATAATTGCTATAGAAACCACAAGGAGTGGAAATTCCTAGCCCTAAGCTTACCGAACTAGATAAAATTACCAAACAAATGAAATCATTAAAGGACTATAAAATTATTTTACGTCCCGATGACAACTAGTGTTTCTTGCAGTTATGAGGTACAACTATCAACTTCAAAGTCCCCCTTGTTAAGGGGGATTTAGGGGGATCGCTTTGTACCA
>NZ_JAAHHS010000357.1 GCF_010692395.1 Moorena sp. SIO3H5 | reverse complement strand
AGCCCTAGCAACCTGCGATCGCTAATCCCCTTGAGAGCCTCTCGTAACACCTCAGGAGCACTATCAATTTCTGAAGCCAAGGGAGCAACGGATTCCCTTAGATAAGACTCTGCTGTCTTTAATAGGCTTTGTTGGTCATTATCGGGATAGGGTTTGAGTACCTGCATCAACCTTTCTAGTTACGCTGATCTACTACATTAATAGTGCCACTGTGATTTATACCATTGTTCAATTCGGTGAGCTACTTTCGTCAAAAAAAGCGATCGCGTAGCGTGACCAAAGGTCAATCGCTTCCGGAGCGTAGATGTGAATACCAACTAATATCAGCTGCTAAAAAACTGTTTTTTCCATATTGTCATGGTTAGGGGTTGGAAAGCTTTGTAGCCTCTTGAGGAAATCTAACAATTCTTGAGGTGTCAGAAACTGACGGGAAATCTTGCCGTAAATCTGCTGTAGGTATTTAACTCCATCTTGTTTTGACCACCGCAACCGTTGAAGTTCCTTGGACGTTTGCTTTAGAATTTCAAAAGATTCGTGAGAGTTGATCCAATCTTCCAATTTTTGTGCCCGGGTCTGTGGCTGTGTTTGTGGCTCTGACTCTGGTCTTGGTTGTGAAATTGGCTGACCAGTTAAAAGTGACTGGCAGGCATTGGCAATAGAATAGATATTAACAGAAGCATCCCAATCATAGGATATATAGCGGTCTCTACTATCATAGAGGGAACAGAACACGGTAGCTGGATTACCTTTTGAGGTATCATTACCCCTCAGAGCGATGGTCAGAGGTTCCTTTACTTGCTCAGGGGATAGCTTAATCAGACTAAGCAAAAAGCAACGAGAAAATATACTATCAATCCCCGACTGGATAGAATACGGTTTATCCGCTAGCACTTGGATGCGGAGTTTAAGCACTTCTTTATCAAGAAATTCTTTGGCCACGATCTCAATCCCACTCACAAAACATCGGATGGCTTGGTGGTAAATGGCTTCTGGTTTATTTTCTGAGTGATTCCAAAAGTGCCACAGGTACTTCCCATTTTCAGAATTTTTGACATAGATAATTTTCGGTATTGGGGCATCACAAAAACCCATTTTTTTTGTATTGTCTAGGTAGCTTGACTGTATTTTTTCGCCCATGATCCTATCCCAAATCTGTCCTTTAAGTATCCAATACTGATGTATGCGATCGCGTAGCGTGACCGTAGGTCAATCGCATTTGTTTGATGAATTTCGGGTTTGCTTTCCTGTAGTGTTTCAATGCTCGCGCATCCCGTTTTTTGATCGCTTTTAGCGTGGCCTACGGCCAATCGCGTAGCGTGACCGTAGGTCAATCGCGTTTGTTGATGATCACGTTATGGTTATAGCCATGAAATTACTATATAAATCCTAAATCTGTGATAATTGTTGATTTAGGATTTCCCTATTACCTATTCCCTATTCCCTATTCCCGTCTTGATGCAGTCGCTCATGGGGGTTTCCCCCGCATGAAGGCGCTGCATCAAGACAACGACAATAATGGTACATTTTCTTATCCCCCACACCCCATACCCCACACCCCACAACCTACACCTGAGGTCAAAGTAAAAAACCTACCCTTATGAACCCTCCTTTCCCCAAACTCCTCCCTCTTCAACAGGTCTTACGCCCCCTGGGTCTAACCGTTGCGCTGGTGCTATCTTGTCTATTAACCCTTACAGGTTGCCATCCGAACCAGTTTAAGACTCAAGCAGCTCAGGTCTCTCAACTAGTGTTAGCTACTCCTAGTGACCCAGCTACCTTTAACACTATTGTTAATACCTCTCCCTTCGGTGTATTTGGTTACCTCTACGAAGGATTGTTGAGTGAGAATGGCATGACAGGGGAGTTGGAACCAGGACTAGCTGAATCTTGGGACATTTCCTCAGACCGACAGCAGATCACCTTCACCCTGCGGGATGGGCTAAAGTGGTCTGATGGGGAACCCCTGACGGTGGATGATGTGATCTTTACCTATCAGCAGCTTTACCTGAATCCCAAGATTCCCACAGTTTCCCGAGATTTCCTCCAGATTGGTAGTACTGGTAAGTACCCATCGGTGCGCAAACTAGACCAGCGGCGAGTTGAGTTTACCTTACCAGAACCCTTTGCGCCATTTGTGAGATCCGCCGGAACCCTAGCCATTCTACCCGCTCATGCCTTACAAGAGTCTGTGGAAGCCACTGATAGTAATGGTAATCCCCAGTTTCTTTCTACTTGGGGAACTGACACCAATCCCCAAGAAATTGTTGGCAATGGTCCCTATCGACTAGAAAAGTATACCCCTGCTGAACGAGTCATCCTACAACGCAACCCTTATTACTGGCGTGTGGATGCTCAGGGAAATCCCCAGCCCTACATTCAACGGATTGTCTTGCAAGTTATCCAATCCTCTGATAACCAGTTAATCAGATTTCGCTCTGGGGAGTTGGATAGCCTCAGAGTCAATCCCGAGGCCTTTGGGTTACTCAAACGAGAGGAAAAACGGGGCAAATACACCATTTACAATGGGGGACCGATGCCTGGGATTAGGTTTGTCGGTTTCAATCTCAACAAAGCTCGCAATGCTCAGGGAAAACCTTTCGTAGACCCAATCAAGTCCCGTTGGTTCAATACCTTGGCCTTTCGACAAGCGGTAGCCTATGCTATTGACCGGGAAAAGATGAAAACTAATATTTATCGGGGACTGGGTGAAGTACAACATTCCCCCATGGCTGTCCAAAGTCCCTATTACCTATCCCCAGAAGATGGGTTAAAAGTTTACAACTATGAACCCCAGAAGGCCAAACAATTACTATTAGACGCTGGTTTCAAGTATAACTCCCAAAATCAGCTACTGGATTGGGATGGCAACCGGGTACAATTCACTATGCTGGTGAAATCAGACGATAAATCCCGAGTAGACGCAGCAGTTCAGATTAAACAAGACTTGAGCCAAATTGGGATAGAAGCAGATTTGCAGGTACTCAGCTTCAACCTTGTGCTCAGAAAGCTCCTATCGACTCGAGATTGGGACTGTTATGTCGGTGCGTTTGGAGCAGCAGTGAGTGAGCCTCACAGTATATTTTTTTTCTGGTACAGTGGGGGCTCGTTTCATCAATTTAATCAAGGTCCTCAACCCGGACAACCACCACTAGAAGGGTGGGAAGTGTCTGACTGGGAGCAAGAGATTGACCGTCTGTTCAATGCTGGGATAAAAGAACTTGATCAGAGCAAACGCAAAGCCATTTATGATCGATTCCAGGAAATCGTTGCCGAGGAGTTGCCCGTGTTTTTCCTGGTCAATTCACTAGACTTTCAGGCCGTACGCGATCGCATCGAGAATATCAAATTTTCTAGCTTAGGCGGACCGTTATGGAACATTGATGAGCTGAGAATTGCGGAAAACTAATCAATTCTTTGGCCTTGGGGGATGGGGAGATGGGGAGATGGGGAGATGGGGAGATGGGGAGATGGGGAGAAGAAATTAATGTGTAGGGGTGTGAGTTGCGTAGTGGCTTGGCACAGCTAAAATAGTGCAATAGAAATAGGATAACTGAGGCGGAAAGTATGGGAAGAGGAAAACGAGACAAGGTGATTCTGAGTCAAGAACAGAGAAAAAGGCTGGAAGTCATAAGCAACAATGGATACGCCCCAGCCAAAAAAATACTTCATGCTCAAATACTGTTGATGTCAGACGAAGGAGGGGAAGCTTTGCGGAAATGGACAGATAACGAAATTGCATTAGCACTCAATCTCCATCGCAATACAGTGGGTCGAGTGCGAAAAAAATTCTTAGAAAAAGGAGTAATGCCAGCGTTAGAGAGAAAACTCAGAAGGAAACCACCAGTAGAGCCGATTGTGGATGGAGAAACAGAAGCTCACATTATTGCCCTTTGTTGCAGTGAGCCACCCCAAGGGAGAGGGAATTGGAGTTTGAGACTCTTAACCACAGAACTCAAGCGACGCTCAATCGTCACGGAAATTTCTAGAGAAACAGTGAGACGAACCCTAAAAAAAACAAATTGCGTCCCTGGAAAACTCAGAGATTCTGTATTCCAGAACGAGATTTGCCAAGATTTGTAGCCGAAATGGAAGTAGTTCTAGACCACTATACTTGTCCTGAAAATCCAGAAATCCCCTTAATCTGCATGGATGAAGCTAGCAAGGAGTTACATGGTCACGCTAAGCGAACCGATTCCGATGCAGCCAGGAGTCAATGCCAAAGAAGACTATCACTACACCCGTGAAGGAGTCCAAGCCCTATTTATGTTTTTTGACCCCAGCCGAGGTTGGCATGGGTGTCAGTTGTCGCGACAACCGCACCAGCTCCGACTGGGCTATGGAAGTCAAGCAATTACTCGATATTGACTATCCTGATGCTCCCAAAGTGCGCTTGCTGTGCGACAACCTCAATATTCATAACATCTCCTCTTTTTACAAGACTTTTCCCGCCTCTGAAGCCCACAGTTTGGCACGGCGACTGGAGATGATTCACACGCCACGCAATGGTAGTTGGCAAAATGAACGCGGAAACTGAGCTATCAGTACTGTCTCAGCAATGTCTTGACCGTCGGATTGCTACGGTTGAGGAACTAAAGAATGAACTTGATGCATGGCAACAAGAGCGCAACAGTACTTCAGCCAAGGTCGTTTGGCGATTTACGACCGAAGATGCACGAGTCAAACTTAAACACCTATATCCTGTATTTGAACTTGATGAAGACCTAGAATCTAATGCACCAAATTAGCTGTGCCACGCCAGTAGGGTGCGTTAGGGAGGGCCTCATTTTCCGCCTCTAGCCCTTGGTTATGTTGCTGCCCGTAACGCACCACCTTGTCAAACAACAAAAATGAGATGCACCCGATGGGAATATGGGGAGAATAAATCAATGTGTAGCCGTGTGAGCGCTAATAATTCCTAGAAAAAATAGCTTGAATCCCCATTAATTTGATGATATTAATTGTGATAATGGCTACAACAAGTGCATATAGAGCATAGAAAGAAAGGCTTGATCAAAAAGATGACAGTACCAACCAATAATCCCCAGGAATTTAGACAATTTGAATATTGTGGATGGCAACAGTCAGTAGACCAATACCATTCCTCTTTTTCCTCTCTGACTAGCCAAACTATCGACTCTCTGCTTGATAGTGTAAATGCGGCAAAGGATATGGAATTACTTGATATTGCCACTGGTCCTGGCTATGTGGCTGCTCAGGCCCACAAGCGAGGATGTAAGGTAACGGGGGTAGATTTATCAGACGCGATGGTTGCTAAAGCACAGCAACTGAATCCCCAAATCGAATTTTGTCAGGGGGAAGCCGAATCCTTACCCTTTCCCGAATCTAAATATCAAGCAGCCGTAATGAACTTTGGAATTTTGCATTTGGCTGAACCAGAAAAGGCACTGGGTGAAGCATTTCGGGTAATTCGGAGCCAGGCCAGGTTTGGGTTTACTGTGTGGAGCAAGCCAGAAAAATCGGTAGCGTTTAAGATTATGAATAAGGCCATCGAAACCTATAAAAATTCAGAGGTTACTCTTCCAGAAGGGCCGCCATTTTTTCTGTTTAGTGAACCGGATTATTGCTTCAAGTGTTTGGAAAATTTAGGATTTAAAAATACTTCTGTGCAAGAAATACCCTTACTCTGGGAACTTAGCAGTGCCGATGAACTTTTTGATGCTTTTTATAAAGGCACCGCCAGAACAGGTGGGATACTGCGCGCTCAAACTAGTCAATCCCTTGACAATATACGGACAGCAATTCACCAGGAAACGGCAAGCTATAGGCAAAATAATCGACTGCTGCTGCCTATGTCAGCCATAGTTATATCTGCTCATAAACCTTGAACTAGTCCCGAATTGAAGTAATAAGCTGGTCTTGATTGTCTTGCGCGTACCCTGAAGATTTTGCTTAAGTGTGCCTCACCAAAGAATATCGACATCATAAAGGGATATTTTCGCATCTTTGGTTATAATCGGAAGGTTTTCCAGCTGACTCTGAGCAATCAATACCCGATCAAATGGGTCTTTATGGTGAGAATCTAGTTTCCATATTTGCAGAACATGTTTTATTTCGATTGGGAGGATTTGAAAGTAGTAGTAATCAAGACGAGTTGGAATATAAGATTCAGGGGATTCTGGCAGAGTTAATTTGCCAATACGAGTTTTGATAATGATTTCCCAAGCACTGGCGACACTGAAAAATATTTCGTTGTCAGGGTCTTGAATAGTTTCACGAGCCCTAGCAGAAAGTCGCGGATCGTCGGCAGCCCACCACAAAAAGGCATTTGTATCAAGTAAAGCTTCCATGTGATCGGTTATCCTTGACCGTAAAAAGATTCTAAAATATCTTCAGGGAGAGGATCGTCAAAATCATCTGGAACAACTAAACGCCCTTTGTCGATACCTGGCACTCTTGGTTTTGATGGTTTTATTGACGGAATAATCCTTGCCATTTCTTGGCCCTGTGTTGAAATGATAATTTCTTCTCCTTTGAGTACCTGACTGAATAATTCAGAGAATCGTTGTTCAGCTTCTTGTTGATTTACGTGAATAGTCATATCTTCATAGTATTTACTTAATATAGTATATCAACCATAAGTACAACCATGATAACCTTAGCTAAATGGTCAATTGAAGACTATCATAACATGATTGCAGCAGGTATCCTAAGTGAGCGTCGTGTCGAATTACTAGAAGGGCAAATTATTGAGATGTCACCAGAGGGACCTTTACATCGTAAAATCAACGATTCGATCGCGGAATATTTGCGGGAAAAGCTCCGAGGTAGCGCCAAAATTTACGAATCACATCCTATTTCCCTTCTTGATTCAGAACCAGAACCAGATATTGCCGTTGTCAAATTGCCCGTTTCCTTGTACGACTCTCGTCACCCTTCTGCCGAAGAAATTTACCTATTAATAGAAATCTCTGATAGTACCTTAGAAAAAGACTTGGAACAGAAGCGAATTGCTTATGCTCATGCTGGCATATTAGAATATTGGGTTGTAGATTTAAAAGCTCAACAACTGATCGTGTTTCAGCAACCATCAGGCAATAGTTATCAAATTCAACAAACCTACAGCCAAGGAAATCTATCCCTTGTTGCTTGTGAGCATATTAAACTATCAGTAGAAAAGCTAGTATCTTTAAACTAAAATAGAGAATAAGCAAGCTAGCAATAGGCAATCACAATAATTAACATAAAGCGTTCGCTTTTAGCGGAAGCAGCGTAAATTAATGGGGTTAATTAAATCAGAAATTTAAGTTACAAACGCCAAGTTATTAGCAACGCCCCATATATAGCCTTTGTATTTGAGACGTAAACCTAGGAAGTCTATTTTTACTGTGCAATAACACTCCGGATCTCTTTCCCCTCCTGGGAGGGGTTAGGGGTGGGTTCCTTTTGCCTGTTGCCTGTTGCCTGTTGCCTGTTGCCTTTTTCGGCAAATCCTGTGTTTACAACCCAGATACAAATGGGCTACTTGGCTAAGCTAACTTGCAACTCCAGGCAATTCCCGCCATTTACCTGTAAGTTATACTCTACCCGATCCATTAGTCGATGGATAATCAGCCAGCCATAGCCATTTTCCTGTAAATCACCTGGAGCCGGTGCTTCATAAAAGGATGGGTCAAATCCTTGACCATAGTCCCAAATCTCCAGAGCAATATCCCGTTCTTTGAGTTCTAGGCGAATCAAAACCGGTAAATTGGGTTGATCGCGATGAGCATGACGAACTACGTTAGAGTAAGCTTCCACTAACACCAATCGCAAACGATTGGATAGACTAGGCCAATCAACACGATTTCCGAGTTCAACCTGCAAAATCCCTAGAAACCAGTTTTCGACAATGCTCAAAGAACGGGATAT
>NZ_JAAHHS010000356.1 GCF_010692395.1 Moorena sp. SIO3H5 | reverse complement strand
TCCGAGACACTGAGTACATTGGACGTGGCGAGTGATTTTATCAAACTTACGACCGTTGTGGTGTAGCCGCATGATATAAAACCGGGATATCCCATTTTCCAGGTTTAACTGAGCATCATCTTGATCATAGGGTTTGCCATCTTCACTGGCAAAGATGACTTGACCGTAGGGCTGAAAGTTCTCTGATGTCACCCATTGGGCGTGTAGTTTTTGAATCGTCTTGACTTTACTCATCCTCAGTTTCCGCCGTCAGTAGTTAAAAATTAACAGCTTATTAATTTTAGCTTGTCCAAGTGCCTTGCTGTTACTCTGGCAACTAGTCTTTACTCTTTTTATATGATATCCTTTATAGGGGATATTTTTAAAATCATTACATCAATCATCAGTTTTATCTTTAGGGTTAGGTTTGGATTCCATTATTTATATTATAGTCGATTAATCGATATCTATTAATAGATAACTCTAAAAATAGTATTGGCTATAAGATTTAATCAAGCCACTAATCTGAATTAATAAAAAAGGTTAAAAAACCTTTTTTTTACCCTTAAAAATGCACTAACTATTAAGGTTAACTGATGACTTTTACGTCCTCAAATCAAGACAATGTGCTCTATCGCTTCTGGAAATTGGCGATCATCAATATTCTGTCTAATCTGACGGTACCTCTTGCGGGTTTAATCAGCGTGGCTTTCTTGGGTCATTTAGATCAAATCCGCCACTTAGCTGGAGTCGTCCTCGCTACTATCCTGTTTAACTTCATCTACAACAGTTTGGGGTTTTTACGGATGGGAACTACTGGGGTAACCGCTCAAGCCGTTGGAGGAAATGACCGAGATACGATGTTGCTGGTGGGACTTCGTAATGGCTTAATTGCTCTTATTTTAGGTGTACTTATATTAAGTTTACAGTATCCTCTCAGAGAGGTTGGATTTGCGCTGTTAAGTGCTACACCAGATGTCAAATTTTCTGGTATTGCCTATTTTAACGCTCGGATTTGGGGAGCTCCGGCAACATTACTCAATTTTGTAGTGATTGGCTGGTTTCTCGGTAGGGAAATGAGTGGTAAAGTGTTGCTGCTGTCAATTATGGGTAACTGCGCTAATATAGTTTGCGATTATTTCACTATTATTCGGTGGGGTTGGGAAAGCACTGGCGCTGGAGTATCCGTAGCAGTTAGTCAATACGTGATGGTTTTAGTGGGACTATTTTTAGTGACGCGAGAAATCCAGTGGCAAGAGCTAATATCAGTAGCGATGCGAATTTGGGACTTGTCGGAAATAAAAGCTACTTTTACCCTAAATAGCAATCTTTTTATCAGAACCTTAGCGATTATTTTAACCTTGTCTATTTTTACCAACTTGAGCTCAGCGTTTGGTACCACAGTCTTGGCGGAAAATGCTTTAATATTAGAGGTGTTAAGCATGGCTGCTTATTTGATTGATGGATTGGCATTTGCTACGGAAACTCTGACGGGTAATTTACAAGGTCAGGGAGCAAAAGAGCAGTTAGTACCTTTGTTGAGAATGGCTGGAGGAAGCTGTTTGCTATTAGGACTTAACCTTGCTTTCCTGTTTATGCTGTTTCCCCAGACACTCTTTGGCCTGTTAACAAACCACACTGAGGTGATCGAATCGATTACTCTCTATATTCCTTGGTTACTGGTAGTGTTAGGATTTGGTTCCATTGCATATATGCTGGATGGTTATTTTTTGGGCTTAGCCGCAGGAAAGACCTTACGTAATGCTACCTTAATCGCCTTGGTGGTGGGATTTGCGCCTATGGCTGTGGCGTCTTGGCAGTTTCAAAGTGCTCATCTTCTTTGGTTAGCTTTATCCTTGTTTATGGCAGGAAGAGCGATAGTACTGGGCGTAAAGTTACCAAGCACCTTTAACTAAAATATAGGGTTTGTATTTGAGATTTAAACCTATAGCAATTATCATAGCTATGAGGTAAAATTTTCGGTATTTTAGGGAACAGGGAACAGGGAACAGGGAACAGGGAACAGGGAACAGGGAATAGAAAAGAGGGAATAGAAAAGAGGGAACACGTAAAAAATCCTGTGTATCTCATTAGGCTAAAAACCGCTATATAGGGTTTGTCTTTTAGATGTAACGTAAGCATTCAGCTATCAGCCAATGGCTGAATGCTTAGGATGTAAACATAAATGAGATACACAGAATTTTTTCCCTACTCCCTACTCCCTACTCCCTACTCCCTACTCCCTAAAACCTGTGATGGAATAAGCAAACCCATGGCAGTAATTTAAAGAAGTATGAAGTATCAAGGATTAATTGTAAAGGATGAAGTATGAAGGATGAAGTATGAAGCATTAACTATCAAGATAGAGGGAATTGTAGATGGCTCGTCAACGTTGGGCTTCAAGAACAGTATTTCTCCTCGCAGCAGTAGGTTCTGCCGTTGGCTTAGGGAATGTGTGGCGCTTTCCCTACCTAGCTGGGAAATACGGTGGGGGAGCATTTCTAGTCCCTTACCTGATCGCTTTAGTCCTAATTGGGGTTCCACTGTTGATGCTGGAATTTGCGGTAGGACAAAAAATGCAACGGGGAGCCATAGGCTCATTTAGGAAATTACACCCCAATTTCGGCAGTCTCGGTCTGTTTGCCCTGATGTCAGCCTTTATCATTGTCTCTTATTATGCAGTTGTCATGGGCTGGAGCTTGATTTACTTTCTGGCATCCTTTGGGGTCAAGTGGTCCAGTGATGCTAAAGGCTACTTCTTTGAGAGTGTGCTGCAAATCAGCGATGGGGTCAACGTATTAGGTGGTATCAACTGGCCAATCTTATGGTCCCTAGTTGTAGTCTGGGTCTTGATTTATTTCTGTATTTGGAAAGGCACGACCAGTGTGGGCAAAGTCGTTGTCTATAGCGTGCCACTTCCAATTATTTTACTGGGGGTATTGCTATTACGAGCAGTAACTTTACCAGGTTTCCTCAATGGCTGGAGACTGTATCTTACTCCAGTTTGGAGCGCATTAGTTGACCCAGAAGTGTGGACAGCTGCATTCTCACAGATTTTCTTTACCTTATCTCTGGGATTTGGAATTATGGTGACTTATGCTAGCTACAAGAACTCAGAGGATGACATTGCTAAAGATACCTGGTTAACTGCCTTAATCAACAGTGGTATCAGCTTATTTGCCGGTTTTGTGGTGTTCGGAATCTTGGGATATATGGCAGGAGTTACCAACACCCCCTTGGCAGAGCTGGCTGCTTCTGGTCCTGGTCTAGCGTTTGTGGTTTTCCCGGAAGCTTTAAGCTTGATGCCCTTGCCTTGGCTGTTCAGTCTGCTATTTTTTGTGATGCTGCTTTCCCTAGGCATCGACAGCGCCTTTTCCCTAGTAGAAGCTTTGAATGCGACTATCCTCGACAAACAACAACAGAGTAATGTTGCTAAGGTTTCAATCGGGGTTTGTTTAGGAGGATTTATTGCTGGAATTATTTACACTACCAGAGCTGGATTATACATTTTAGATATTGTAGATCATTTTGTTACTAACTATAACTTGATGTTGGTAGCTATTTTCCAATCTATCCTAGTGGGATGGGTATATGGTGCAGAAAAGCTGCGACGATACATGAACCAAGTTAGTGATTGGACGGTTGGTAAATGGTGGAACTTTTCTATAAAATACCTGATTCCTATGGCTTTAGTCGCTTTGCTAGCAACCCAGTTTTCAAAAGATATTAGGACTCCCTATGAAGGATACCCAGCCTGGGCTTTAGGAATTGGCTGGGCAATCGTTTTTTTGCCATTACTTATTTTCCTGTCTTTGCTGGTCACAGACAAAACATTGATCAATGGGAGAACCGATTAATTTTATTGATTAATTTTGAAGCCGTTGACCGTAGGGCACGCTACGGCAACAGCGGTCAGCGGTCAGCGGTCAGCGGTCAGCGGTCAGCGGTCAGCGGTCAGGGTTTTTCATAACTATCAGGTACACAGGATTTTTTAGTTATTCCCTCTTCCCTCTTAGCTGCTCCCTACTCCCTGCTCCCTGCTCCCTAAAACCTAGAAATTTGTACCTAAGCGAATTGAAAACCGCTGTAATGCAATCAATAGATATCTTGCAAAAGTAGTTTTATGATAGTGTTCTTGATGCAGTCGCTCATGGGGGAAACCCCCAAGACCGCGCTGCATCGCTTTTCGTCAATTATTATCCACTGTTCCCTGTTCCCTGTTCCCTGTTCCCGACTTCTGCAAGAAGTCTAATTTGACAATCAACGAGTACTCACTAGCACAAACCCCCGTGTCTTTTTAGACTCTGAATCCTTAGTCGCCATGGCTTGCCACAATTCTTCAGCCTTGACCCAGACCGGAGGATATTTGTAACGAGAGACATCTAAGATCAGAAAACGGTCTGATTCTTGGTTGTAGGCAGCTAAAGGAGAAATATGTCCCCCAGTTTTCTGAGCAATGGCTTTGCGTAAGTAATTGACTAAGACAAAATTTTCTGCTTCTTGCAAATTCTTTACCACTATGTTGCGAAACTGATCCAGGGTCAAGTCACCACCATGGTAAACCTCTGCTTTAACTGGATAAGTTTCCAATAATCCTGCTAATTGTTCCAAAGTCATGCCCCGACGAGCAATCACCTCAGCCATGCGCACTTGCTCAGTTTTGGCATTCAAAACATTCTTTTGGGTGAAGCGGTTAGTCCTAAACTCCGGTGCCTCTGGAGCTTGAATTGATAAAGCATTGAGCACCATGACCATACTAGCTACTCCACAGTAAGCCAGGTTTTCCTGAGTGACAAACTGAATACTTAGGGGCAAATAGTCTTCTCGGGCTTGGCTTCCCATCAGTAACTGTTCGCCGTGATCGGAATCGAGGTTAATCAGATTTTCGCTGAGTGGAATTGTCTGGGCTAAGCATCCTCCATTGATCAGGAAAAACCCAATTAAAGTAGCTTGTAGGGGTATACGGAATAGTTTGATTAGACTTTTTTTAGCAGATTTTTTATCATTGTTGTAATTAATCATATAGCAATTATTATGACGAGTGAGCAACATTGCTGATCCTTTTAAGGCAATAGACAATAGCGATAGACATAAATCAGCTATTTTGGTAAACGTTGATGGCTGAATTCAACACTTCTGGCCTAATACCTAAAGTCTTATTTGAGGTTCCTCTTCTCCTGATCAAGCCCAAATACTGGCCCGACGAAAAGGTAGCTGATTGTCTCCCTTGTAGTCTTTAAATATAACCTTCCAGGGTCCGTAGTCTTCCAGTCCAGGAGCAAGCACAGGTGATTTGTGTCGCAGTTAAGGAGCAACTCTAGGCTTGCTTAATTCTACCTCAAGCACAATTTCCGTGTCCCCCGCTGGCAGATTCCTGCGCACATTGTCCTCAGTGCTTTTAATCAATTTCTCTCCTGAAAAGACTTTCAGGTAGACATTAGGAAAGATATCCTTTGGTGCTTCTCTGTAGGCAGATTCATCAAACTCGACTTGGTAAGCCCCTCGGTAATCTGTAACCGCCGTGCCGCACAAATGGTCATCTTTGACATGCTTATCCCAGACCTCAACCCGCAGACCCGGAATCCCTCTGCGAGAGTAATCGTTAAGAACGCGACCAAAAATACGAAAGCTAGACATATTCTTCCTCGAACAAGACTTACACAGCTGAAACTAAAAATTGGGTAAGGGGTAAGGGGTAACTGACCCAACTCCATTGGACTGAGTTCCTCATTCCCTTATCCCTTCATCTCCTGATTAAGCCCAAATCCGTCCCCGACGGAAAGGGGGGTCATTGTCCGGTTTCTGGTCTTTATACATAACTTTCCACCGTGCATAATCTTCTAGACCAGTAGCAAGTAACACTGATTTCTTTTCTTCATTAACCTCTGGTTGAACAGATGGAGAAGCAACCTCTGGTTGAACAGATGGAGAAGCAGCCGCAGCTTTTGCTTTTGGCTTCGCTTGGGTTTTTCTGCGACGACCGCGTCTGGGAGTTTTAGTTTCTTCTTCTGGCATAATTTTTTCTTAGTGTTTGTTAGTGTTTACGACATCTAGGTAACCGTTTCCCATGTCTTAGCTTGACCTACGGGCACCATCAGATCAATACCATCCGCCCCAGCCAGAGGTTTTCAGTTGCTGATAACTAGGGTAAGCAAAGGGTGCTGGGTCATTGTAATTGGCACCATGGGTCAAGTCCATGCGAATAGTCACCAAGTCTTGGCCTCTACCATGAACCACATCCACTGCCTGATAGGGTTGAATCAGATCCGGTCTTTTCACTGGTGCTACTTGTTTGGGGAATCTCATCAAACACTCCTTTTGGGGTCAGTAGTGCTATAATATTAAGATTATTGCTTTGGTAGCAAGTTATTTTTAGTTTTCATTTGGGTTTTTCATTAAGTGTATGCTTCCCTCTCGGTGAAGATTATCTCCTGTCAGAGGTTGAAGCACTTTTTTTGGCATTTTTCATATTTATCAATACTTTAAGCTAGGCCCGACGGGGTGACAAGCAGCCTTGTTAGCTTAATTGGGAGTAGGGTGTGGGGTGTGGGGTGTAGGGTGTGGAGTATACGAAAGCGACTGCATCAAGACAATGTACTTAATTTGTCGTTAAAAATTATCAAAACAGGGAATCAGTGTCAAAGGATACTGTACCTCATAACTGCGATAAATACTATAGGGTTTATAAATGAGATGTAAACCGAGAAGGTATTTTTTTATTGTCCAATAAAACTCCGTATCTCTTTCCCCTATTGCCTGTTCGCTGTTCCCTGTTCCCTCTTGCCCTTTGGTAGTCTTTTCACAACTTAAATAAAAAATCTATATCTAATTAAATTTGAAAGCCCTGCTTAACTGAAATTTTATAAACCTTGAGTGATACTTCATCAAAGCTTCGCCTATATTGGCCGGATATGTAGTTAGGATTGTTGAGGTTGCAAATAGGATTCTAACTACCTGATTGGTAATTTGGTTTTAGAGTGTAATTAGTCAAACCATTATTATCGAATGATTGATGCTGTTGGCAAATTTTTAATATTAGTAAGTGGATGGCAGCCACCTACTAATACTAATGTGCAGGATGCTAACAGTAATCAACCGGATTTTAGAGGACTACTGAGACTAGTAGCAATTTAACCAGTGGCTACTGTTACAAACCAAAACATTATAAAGGGTGATTTTAGCATGTTTGACATCAAAGATGCAAGTTTTAACGAACTCGATAAGTGGTTGAACTTTGGGGAGACTGAGGTACACAACGCTCTCGGAAGTGACTCCAAAACCTCTAGCACTATTGTCTTTATTGACTCAGGGGTTGATGATTATCAGAGTTTAGTGAATGGTACGGTACCGGAAGCTGAGGTCATTGTCCTGGACTCTACAGAGGATGGCGTTGAAAAAATTACCAAGGCTCTGCAACGACGCACTGATATTACTGCTATTCACATCGTTTCTCACGGTTCACCGGGATGTTTGTATTTAGGGAATAGCCAACTTAGTCTAGATACTTTACACTATTACGCCCCTCAATTAAAAACTTGGTCAACAAGTGATTCACCCACTCCTATTCTCCTGTACGGCTGCAATGTTGCTGCTGGAGATGCTGGCACAGAATTTTTGGAACGACTGCACCAAATAACTGGTACTGAGATTGCGGCTTCTGGGAACCGCACGGGTAATGCTGCCTTGGGTGGTGATTGGAATCTAGAATGTTGTACGGCTGAGATGGCTGTAGATTCAGCATTTTTGCCGGAATTGATGCAGGTATATCAAGGAGTTTTTGCTGTTTCCTTTAGCAACGCTAACAACTTTGCAGTAGGGACTGGTCCACAATCCATCGCCACCGGAGACTTTGACGGTGATGGTGATTTGGATTTAGTCACAGCAAACTTCAACTCT
>NZ_JAAHHS010000355.1 GCF_010692395.1 Moorena sp. SIO3H5 | reverse complement strand
TACAATTTTTAACTAGTTGTGAAAAATATAGTTATGAAAAATTACCAATAATTAGAGAGGGAGCAGGGAGCAGGGAATAGGCAGCAGCGATGCAGGTGACTCCCCATCACCCCATCACCCCATCGCCCCATCGCCCCATCGCCCCATCTCCTGGTCTTCCTGTGATTCCTTCAAAGAGTATAACTACTTGTTGCTACTACTACCCAATCTTGATCGTGAGTTTCCCCTAAGGCATAGTGAACTGTACACCATTCCCCAGACAGATTGAAGTTAAGATGGTAAGTTTTGGAATTAAGCAGTTGAGTGGCAAACAGGTTTCTCAAATCTATCTCGAACTTGCAGTCTGTTTGGATTTCCTCTAATCCTTCTCTTTGTTCTGATAATTCTTCTTGAACCTCTTGGTATTCTTCCGTTGATAAGTCTCCTTCTTCTTCTAACTTTACTAGTTCTTGTTCTAGCTGTGCTATTGCTTCCTGGTACTCTTCTATCTCATTGCCGTAATCATCTCGAACTCTAATAAATTCATTAATTTCGCTAATCTCTAAAAATCCCGTAGTATCCAATAATTTTTGCATAACTTCGTGGCGACTAGTGGTGATCACTACCTCGAAACCTCCAAAACTTAATTCTTCCTCTGCTTGGGCTTGATGAGTAATTTGATTGGTGATAGATTGGATTTGCTCAACCAGTGCAGCGGTATTGTCTTGGACAGATTCTAGATCCGGAATCATAAATTGTGGTGATGAGTTGCACCGCCAGGTTTGTTTGATACCTAATCCAATCCACTCTCCTGGTGTTGATAAACCAATTAGCATCGGAATTCCTAAGGAGCCAAAGACACTTTGTTGAAGGGGAAATCCCTCTTCCAAGTCTTCTGGTAGTGTAGGAAGGCGATAGCCATAGATAGTTAACTCTGACAAATTAGCTTGCAGCAGTGCGATCAGATTTTGGTAATGGTCGCTCACAGGTTGAGATTGGGTTTGGCGAATCTGACTGAGAAACTCTTCCGGAGTAAAGGGCATAAGACCGGTGTTATCCACTAGAAAGCGTTCCACTGAAAACGGACCTTTATCGTCCACTTCCCAAGGGATAACTATATAAGGAGCGTCACCAACTAGGCTGTAGAATTCATCTTTGGTTAATTCTTGAAGGGTAGTAACAATTTGCTCAGTTTGGGATTTCATAATTAAGGAATTTTAAGGTAGGGTGTTAGTAATGCTTCAGCAGTCAGCTATTAGCAGTAAGCTATAATATTTTTAATTCAGATGTGAAACGAGAATTGATGGTAAAAGGGAATAGGGAATGGGGAACTTCGGAGAAGTATGAAAGAGATCAGATAATTTTTTAGTGTTATGCTCAATCAGCATTTGGTTTGATGGGATAATTTAAAATTATATAGTAGCAAAGGATTGATAGAATTGATCATAGTTATGAGGTAGATTTAATTTTATTACTCCCTACTCCCTACTCCCTACTCCCTAAAATTCCAAGGCCGAGGTACATGCTTATCGATAACTACCACGAAATATAATCTATTTTATCTGAACCACTCATGAGTTTTAATGCAGCAAATTATACTGGTTAAGATTTGAACGAATCTACCCCAGGACGTTCCAAGATTATTTCCTGTCGTTTTACGGATGTGGAACAGGTGACTGAGTTTTTGACTTATAGCCAAATGGAAATGATTCAGCTTTCTTGTGGTTCGTTCCAGAGTGAGTTTTTTGCTACCCAGATTGGTGATTTATATTTCACACGTATTAGCACCAATCAATCAGTTCAAGCAATAAGTCCGCGCACAGCAGGGATATTTAACTTTTGCGTTGCTTTGGGCCGCCAGTTGAATTAAACAACTAGGGATTAGAAATAGGATGTCGAAGTTTTGTATTACTTCGGCATCCTATCGCATAAAAATTAACAATTAATTGATATCGTAAACAAGGCACAGAAAAGCTATTAGGTATATTTAATGAATTGGAACCGTATTTGGAAGATAGGAGTGGGAGTCGCGATCGCACTAGTTTTGGCCATTGTTGCCTACCTGGTGATAGCACAACAGAATCGACCCATCCCCGATCTAGGCTCTACAGGCACCAGTAACCCTGAGCCAGAGGTGGTTGACTCAGATACAGAGCCTTTTACTCTACAACTGCTCCATGCTTCAGATTTTGAGGCTGGACTGGCCGCATTGGAAGATGCTCCTCGGTTTTCCGCCGTTCTGAATGCCCTGAAAGAGGACTACCCCAACACCCTTGTCCTCTCCTCTGGAGACAACTACATTCCCAGTCCCTTCCTGTTTGCGGGCAGCGACCCTAGGTTGAACGACACCCCTGTAGGAGAGGCTAGTATTGGTCACGCTAATATCGAAATCCACAATCAACTGGGTATCCAAGCTTCCACCTTTGGGAATCACGATTTCGATCTCGGCAGCAAGGAAGTGCGGGATATCATTCAACCAGATGGAGCTTACCGTGGGGCGCTGTTTCCCTATCTCAGTGCAAACCTCGATTATAGCACAGACCCTAACCTCTCCAGCCTGATCACGGCAAACGGTCAAGAAGTCAGTACTATTCCGGCAGGACAGGTTGCGGGGACTGCAGTGATTACCGTCAATGGTGAGCAAATTGGTATTGTGGGAGCAAGCACACCCCTTCTGCCTACCATCTCTTCCTCTGATGGAGTCACGGTGTTCCCGGAAAATCCCACAGACTATGATGCCCTGGCTGCTAACATCCAAACTGCGGTGGATGAACTGACGGCTACAGGCATCAACAAGATTATTCTCCTAGCTCACATGCAACAGTTGACCATTGAGCGGGATGAGTTAGCCCCTCGTTTGCGGGATGTAGATATAATCGTGGCGGGAGGGTCTCACACCTTGCTGTCTGATGCCACGGATCGTCTGCGGCTGGGAGATACCAGTGGCGGTATTTATCCTATTCTCAAAACCAATGGAGATGGAAATGCGATCGCTGTTGTGAATACGGATGCCACTTATAAGTATGTGGGTCGTCTGGTGGTGGACTTTGATGCAAACGGTATCCTTATTCCCAGCAGTATTGACCCCAACATTAGTGGAGCCTACGCCACTGATGATCAAGGAGTTGAAGCGGTAGGAGGAACCCCAGATCCAGAGGTTGTAGAAATTACCAATACCCTGGATGAAGTGATCAGTACTCAGGATAGCAATATTTTTGGCAATACCAAAGTTTTCCTGCGGGGCGATCGCGCTTTTGTCCGTACCGAAGAAACTAACCTGGGTAACCTAACCGCTGATGCTAACCTGGCCTATGCCAAGACTGTAGATGCTACAACCGTGTTTTCCTTCAAAAATGGGGGTGGCATCCGTTCCAACATCGGGGTAATTAGCGCTGCTAACGGTGGCATCGACCCCAATGACTTTGAACTGTTGCCCCCAGCAGCCAATCCTGAAGTGGGCAAGGAAGAAGGGGAAGTTTCCCAACTCGACATCACAAACTCCCTCCGTTTCAATAATGGAGTTACCCTGTTTACTGTCACAGCGGATCAATTGCTGGAAACCATCGAGGATGCGGTAGCGGCAACAGCTCCGGGTGCGACTCCCGGCCAGTTTCCCCAAGTCGGTCGGCTTAAGTTTAGCTTTGATAGCACTCGTCCTGCCAATGATCGGGTTCTGTCTCTGGTTGTCCTGGACGATCAAGACCAAGTTCTCGATGTAGTGGCTCAGAATGGTGAATTAGTGGGGGATCCCAGCCGCACATTTCGTGGTGTTACCATTAGCTACGTGGCTGATGGCGCTCCCTTATCCACCTTCTTGAGTGCCAATCCAGCTTTGTTCAATCGGGTTGATTTCTGGGGTGAGCCGGATAGCAATGGCAATGGGGTTTTAGATGCTGACGAAGACCTCAACAAAAACGGGGTTCGAGATGCTGCGCTCTCTGAACCTTTCGAGGGTTTTGCCAATTTTGCCTCCTTTGGTTCCGAGCAGGATGCCCTAGCAGAATACCTCAATGAATTCTTCCCCAGCGCAGCTAATGCCTTTAATCAGGCTGATACTGACCCGGCATTGGACGAACGGATTCAGAACCTGGCTTTCCGGGAAGATACGGTCATTCCTGAATAACCAAGCATTGCTAAATCAAGGGATTAAATGAGTGCGCTGGGCATCCTGCCCGCCCGAAAATGAAACCCATCAATTAAGCCCACAATTATAAAAAAAACCTGATGGCTAGGTAGCTGATTCTGTCGGCTTCCTAGCTATTTTTGTTGTGACCCCGTGAACTTCTGACTTCTAACTTCTGACTTGGGCGTAGCGCTATACCAGGTTTTGATACGATCGATGACGATGCTTAACAAAACGAATCATAGATAAAACTAATCATTGTCCCTTCAAATACTACTTTATTAGTATGGTTAGTAAAGTTGGAATTTTTGAGTATTCAGGGCAACGGTTTATGTTTAAGGTTAAAGGAAAGTGACTGTTGAGTTGAATAGCTAGGGATTAGAGATAGGGGGTGGTTGTTTGGTATTCCTTTGGCATCTAGTACCACAAAAAAGGGCAATTAATTGATTCGGTAAACAACCGAAATATTAAGTTTTATCAATCAGTTTGAACGGAATTTAAAGAATGCTGCTCACAGTTGCGTTCGCTTAGCGTGGCAATCGCGCCAATCGCTTTTAACGGAAGCAAAGCTTCCGTAGCTTAGGGTTCCCTACGGTCAATCGTGGGCATTTTTGTGATGGGTAAAAACTCTAATGTAAAGTTAGGTGAAATATAAAATATTTCCGAAATTAATCTCCTTTGACTTATAGTCTTGGTAATAGTTATAAAGAATCTGCAATTAACAATTTTTTGTTTGGATTTGAACATAAAATTAGTTATGAAAATTTGGGGGCAGGTCAAAGTTATAGAACATAGGAACTATGTTCTATCAGAGCATTTGTACTAAAACACATTAGGGAGCGATAGCTTTAGTACAAATGCTCTGCATAAGTGACATCCTCCGTGCAGATTCAACCGTAAGCATTCAAGCTATCAATTTTTACAAATCTAATCATTAGGAGTCAAAAATGGCCTCAAAATTTTCAGACCAGTGGAATAAAGATGGTAGCGTACAGGCAAACGCTCCCCGTTGGGCGAGTGTCCGTTCAAATATGCGTAGTGCCTTCCCAACTTACTACTCCACTGGAGCCTCAGACCCCTTTGCGGACATGGTTAGTCAAGCAATTCGTTATCTGGATCGCCTCAAGCCACCTCAGTCCCCAGCCTCCCCTGGAAGCACACCGGGCTATTTGGGAAACGATCCAACTGGCCCTCATTATGGAAAAGTCACCGAAGCCCGTCTAGAGGAAAACATGGCTTCCTTGGCAGAGGTGCTTGAGGAGGCAGCAGAGCTATTTCGAGGAATGCCCAACTGGAATCATCCACTGGTGATGCCTAATGTGATTCCACCGGCTAACACGGCTGCGATTATTTCCGCGATGATGACTAATGTTTTCAGCCCGAACATCATTGAAGGGGAATATGCCTGGGATGTAGAGCGGACTGAAATGGAGACTTCTGCAATCCTAGCCGATCTCATTGGCTGGCCTACCGACGAAGCCGGGGGTCTGTTCACTTTTGGCGGTTCTGGGTGCTATTTTTATGGCATCAAATACGCCCTGACCAGTTGTTTGGGCATGAATTCCCGTTGTAATGGCATTCGCACCGATGCCAAGGTGTTAGTGTCTCAACAGGGTCACTACTGCAAACAGAACTCCACAGACTGGACGGGTCTCGGCATGGAGAACTACATCGAAATTGATACCGATGATGTCACCAACGCGATGGATTTTAACCACCTCGAAGAAGTGGTGCGAGTCCTCCATTCCTCTGGTACACCCATCGCTGCCATTGTTTGCACGATGGGCACGACAGATGCTTTTGCGATAGACCCCATCGATAAAGTCAGGGAATTGGTAGATGAACTTTATCCCCTGGAAAACCATCCCGATGGCATTGGGCGACCCTTGATCTACGCTGACGCTGTGATTGGTTGGTCTTGGCTGACCTTCAAAGGCTATGACTTCGCAGATAATCCCTTGGGCTTTGCAGACCCAGTTTTAGCCAATATTCAGAAAAACTATGAAGCCATTAGCAAGGTAGTACACGCTGATGCCATTGGCTTTGATTTTCATAAGACAGGTTGGGCAACCTACAATTGCAGCGTGGTGATGGTTCGTAGTCTGCATAAGTTCCAAGAAGTCTTGAGTCGTCCCGGTTCAGCTTATCTTCAGGCTCGCACTTGCTACAACCCCGGCCTTTATACCTTAGAAGTTTCCCGTTCTGGCTCCTACTCCATGGCAGCCTGGGCTACCCTCAAATACATGGGGTATGAAGGATTCCGCTCTATTCTGGGGGGCATTCTGGAAATCCAACATTACCTGCGCCATGAGGTTATCGCTAATGAACCCACTGTAGTTTGTGTCAACACTGAAGATTCAGGTTTCGTGACTCTGTTCCGGGTTTATAAAACGGGAGTAGATGCCAAAGCTCAATATGAAAAAGAACTCAACGACCCCTCAGCGAAAGAAGAACTAGAAGCCAATAATAAATTGCAGCAAGATATAGCTGATATGCTCTGGCAGTGGCACCGGGACGGTCAGTTGCATGGCGGGAGCTATGCGCCCTACATCAGCTACACCAGCGGTTTCCGTCCGACAGACTATGATGATGAGGAAATAGAACCCGGTTTCATCTATGCCGTGAAGGCTTATCCGATGAATGTCAATATCACGCCAGTGGTGATGGACGAATTGATTCGGTTGGTCTTGGTGGCGCGGGATGCGATCGAAGCAGGCACAGTTCCCCAACCGAAGGATGATGCCGGAAATTGTCCTCTGCCTTACTCCGACTTCTCAAACATTAAACCCCTCGAATGTGCTTCCGATGAGGAAGGTGCAGGAGGTTCCACGTCAGATAATCTTCTCTCTGGTATTGGGCGGCAATCTCGTAGGGCATTGAAGCGGCTCAAGAAGCGTATTAAAAAAGGCAACAACAAATGTGATTGTTAAATGCCTTAGCCCAGTAGGGTGTGTTATGCAAAGCCGGATGCTGCTAACGCACCTTACCAATACTATAGAATAGTTTGGGAGGAGAAATAATGACCGATCCCGTATACCCCGAGTGCATTCAAGAACTCTACGAGAGCGAGATTTTTGGTGAAGCCTGGGCTCTTGCCCTCATAGAGGTGGCCAAGAACGAGCGTGACCAGTATCAGTTTGGCACATTACTCCAGCTGGAGACAGAAACCAAAGCCCGCCTTCGTCCCTTCCTAAGCAAATACAATATGTCGCTCTTAGAGGAAATGGATCTGAGCGAGGTTGATGACGCAGTGGCTGACTATGAAGAAGCCGTTACCTTCTCTGAATTTTCCACGGTGACGATACCCACCGTTGAGGCATTTCTTGCCCGATTCCAAGCGATCGCAAACATTGCTCCAGAAGAAGACCAAGAGGTTGTTCAGTCGATGGTGAGCCATGAATCGGCCATTCTGAACTGGCTGGACATGGAGAGCCAGGGCAACACTGATGGCTCTCTGGACGCTATGATTGCTGAGCTGCAGTACCCACTACCGACGCCTTAAGGCTATTGATGTTTAGGCCAGTTCGTGGGGCTGACCCATAGACCCGATTGGTGGGTTACGGTACCGCTAATGCATTCTACTAGACTGACACAGCTAAAATGCTGCTTTAGTAAAATCCCTTATCCCTTGTAAATTAAGGTTTTTAGCAAAAATCTATTAGACCTCTCCAAAAACTTGAAAGTCTCTCAGTAACTGCTTTTCAGCTCTCAAATTGACCAAGTCAATTTTACGTTAAATTAACGCTATAATAGGCTTTACGAAGCTATTGATGTTAATTTAGC
>NZ_JAAHHS010000354.1 GCF_010692395.1 Moorena sp. SIO3H5 | reverse complement strand
TGTACGTTACGCTTCGCGCTTGACACCCTACAGAATCTGATCAAGCTAAACTAGAAAAAACCTGCAAATTATCAAGCAATTATGCTCAAAACCTCAGCCTTTCAGCAAGCGATTGAAACCGTTGAAAAATTGTCCTTAGAAGAGCAAGAGATATTACTCGGTACTCTTCTCAAAAGATTCCATCTACAACGGAGAGGAATACTAGTGCAAGAAATTCAAGAAATTCGCCAAGAATTAGCCGAAGGAAAAGTGAAATTTGGCTCAGTTGATCAATTTCTAGAAGAACTTGATCAACTATGAAAATTGCTTGGACACCCCAATCACTACGAGCTTTAAAGCGAGTAATTCGTAAAAGACCAGATTTTAGACCGCTAATTGAGAAAACGCTGCGTCAGTTAGCAGAAGACCCCTTTCATTCTAGCTTACACACTCACAAACTTAAAGGCGATTTATCCAATATCTGGTCATGTTCAATTGACTACAGCTACCGTATTTTATTTGAATTTATCGAAAATCCTGAAGATTCTGAAGAAGCTATTTTGTTGCTTAATTTAGGTTCTCATGATGAAGTCTATTAGTTAGATAGCACCTCTTGTAGTGTGATAGCCGTTGGTAGTGCGCCCCTACTCCAGGATTCGCGCTACCCCTTGGTTTTGCTGCTCCCTGCTCCCTGCTCCCTGTTCCCTGTTCCCTGCTCCCTGTTCCCTGTTCCCTGTTCCCTGTTCCCTGTTCCCTGCTCCCTGCTCCCTGCTCCCTGCTCCCTGTTCCCTTGTTATAATCCATGATTAACCAAACTGAGGCTTTCCCTCCCAACCCCCAATTTCAGCAACTCTTTTTGCTGTTACAGCGCTTAGACGGACTGCTAGAACAAGCTTTAGCCGCTGCCCAAGTTACCTATGGTCCAATGGCTGCAACTAATCCCTATCGAGGGATGCAAGTAGACCAGGAAGAAGTGGAACAGTTGCTGACTCGGCCACCAGGAACACCAGTATTGCAGGTAGATACAGAAACATCACAGGAGTTACCCTCTGATGCTATCCTGGAAGGCTATTCACTAGCATGGCTGCAAAAAACCTTTGCCCTCTCTGCCTTCGATGTTGATATTATTGCGATCGCACTCGCCCCGGAACTAGACCGGCGTTATGAACGAATATACACCTATCTCCAAGACGATATCCGGTGTAAACGAGCCACTGTGGATCTCGTCCTGAATCTGCTCTGTCCGACTGGGGAAGCGAAACTGGCGCGCCGTAGTCACTTTACCCCGGAAGCTCCTCTCCTACGTCATGGTCTACTACACCTGGTCTCGGACCCTAATCAGCTCCAGCCTACTCTGCTGGCTCACAATCTTAAACTGGATGGGCTAGTCCTGGCTCTCCTTTTGGGAGAAACAGGATTAGATCAGCGACTACAACCCTTCTGTACGTTACTTGAGCCGACTATTTCCCTGGAAGAACTACCGTTAGCTCAAGAAGTAAAGCAGGCTTTATTAACACTAGTTATCGAAGATTGGCAAGCAAGCAAACCCCTGGCACTGTATTTTGAGGGTGCAGATACTAGTAGTAAACATTGTGCTGCCCAAGCTATTGCCAGGGCTGTGGAAGCACCATTGCTAACCGTAAATTTAACTCGGATTGTAGAAGCCAAAGCTGACTTGGAGCCAACCCTGAAACTCGCTTACCGTCAAGCCTGGTTTCAGAAAGCTTTAGTTTACCTAGAAGGACTAGAAACTCTACAACAAACTCTAGAACGTTCCGAGAATTCCAGTCAATATCTATCTCTGCTAAGAATCATAGCAGACCATCAAGGAATTACCATCCTCGCTGGTGAAAAATCCTGGAGACCAGAGAAAACTATCGCAATCGGAATAGTTACTATTCCTTTTCCCATTCCTGAGTTTACTGTTCGTCGGTCTTGCTGGCAAAATCAACTAACCGCAGCTGGTATTTCCCTAGACGAAGCAGAGCTAGATGCTTTATGCGATCGCTTCCGCCTCAATTCCGAGCAAATTACCGATGCCGTTATCGATGCCTGTAATCGAGCCCGTTGGCGCATTGCCCAAAACACTCCCCACACTCCACAATCCCTTCAAAAACCGACTTTGTCCGAACTATTTGCAGCAGCCCGTGCCCAATCTGGTCATGAACTAGGTTCATTGGCACGTCAGATTCAGCCTAAGTACAGCTGGGATGATATTGTCCTGCCAGTTAATCAAAAGGCTCAGTTGCAGGAAATTTGTAATCAAGCCAAATATCGACAACTAGTGTGGCAAGAGTGGGACTTCCAGAGCAAGCTTTCTTTGGGCAGAGGACTGAATGTGATGTTTTCTGGCCCACCAGGGACTGGTAAAACCATGGCAGCGGAAATTATTGCCCACGAATTAGAGCTTGACCTCTATAAGATTGACCTGTCCCAAGTGGTCAGTAAGTATATCGGCGAGACCGAAAAAAACCTCAATCGCATCTTTACAGCTGCTGCTAATGCCAACGCCATTCTCCTGTTTGATGAAGCAGATTCGCTTTTTGGCAAGCGCTCTGAAATTAGCAGCGCCCATGACCGCTACGCCAATATTGAGGTTGGCTATCTCCTGCAAAAGATGGAGGAGTACGAAGGAGTGGCGATTTTGACCACCAACCTCCGCACTAATATGGATGATGCTTTTGTCCGGCGATTACGTTTTATTATTGAGTTTCCTTTTCCTAATCTCAAAGACCGCCGCCGGATCTGGGAGCAAATCTGGCCTAGTGGTTTACCTCGCTCCGAGGAACTGGATTTAGATTTTATCGCCCGTCACTGCGAGATTGCTGGGGGCAATATTCGTAATATTGCTTTGGCTGCTGCTTTTATTGCAGCAGATGATGGTGGAATTGTCAAGATGAATCACCTGGTTCGTGCAGTCCGGCGAGAGTATCAGAAGATGGGAAAAGTGTTAATAGAGGGGGAATTCGGTCAGTATGCTGGGCTGATTTAATCAGATTTAATCATTTGTAATAACTCAAATAACTGTGCAAAAAAATCACTAAAATAATGTCATTTTTTTCAGGATGCCAGGCTTCTTTAATTATTTGTAATAACTCAAATAACTGTGCAAAAAAATCACTAAGCACTAATAAGTTGTTTGTATTTTTGTAAAAAAAAACCATTAAAGGAAAGTTTGCATCTTAAGGTGGGTACTTGGTAATGCTAAATTGCCGATTAACCTCAGCTAGTTTGCCGATGATTTGGCGACCTGCTCTAAGAGTGAGGAAATGGGATGATTCATGACCTGGATAAAACCTTGGAGGAATTGCTCAAGAGCGAACTCCCTCCTGGGATAATCTCGTCAGTTACCATTAGCTTTGCCACACCTGACAAGGATTTTAGTGTCAAGCCAGCGATTAATCTCTTTCTTTACGATGTGCGTGAGAATCTGGAGTTACGCAACACCACCTGGTCAACAGAACGCAGTAACGGTAGGGCCACCAAAAGGCGTAATCCAGTGCGAGTGGATTGCTCTTACCTAATCACCGCTTGGTCTGCTCTTACAGGTAATGGTCAAAGACCAGAGCAAGAAGAGCACCAATGGCTGGGGGAGGTAATGAAAGTGCTACTGCGTCATCGTATAATTCCAGCCGCTGTATTACAGGGAAGCCTCATGGGGATGGAACCTCCGATCAGGACAGTTAGTCTGAGTCAGAGCAACCTACAGAGTTTGGGTGAATTCTGGCAAGCAATGGGAGGAAAGCCCAGACCAGCATTGAACTACACCCTTACTATGGCTGTGGAAGTCGATGATCCGGTTGAGGCAGGAAGCTTAGTAACCGATATGAGGATTGGGTAATTAGGGAAAGGTAGGGAGCAGCGGATCTGGGAACAGCGATGCAGCGCCTTCATGCGGGGGTTTCCCCCATGAGCGACTGCATCAAGACGGGAACAGTCAGAAGAAGCAAGTTGACTAATATAGTTGACTAAGGGGGTGTTTTTCGTGTTAAATAAGATCAGGTTAGAGGCAATCCACCATCGGATCGCCATCGTTGGGCAGGTTAAAGATGCCCAAACTAAGCAGGTGATTCCGGGGGCAGTGGTCAAAATTGCCAATATGCCCGACAGCTTCAAAAGCAAATTAGATCTGCTAGCTGGCCTGTATGGAGATGACTGGGAAAAGAGGGTCAAGCGACCTGACCGCACTCGTACCAGAGTTGACGGCTATTTTTCCTTTCAGGATCTCCCTGATGGGCCATATACCTTGACGGCTTCCTTGCTAGGTACAGGTACTCGCTATAGTGCTGACCCAACCATCAAAACGATACCCCCTGGTTCTAATACAGAATCCGAGGATACCGAGGTTCAGGTGTCATCAGATCCAGAAACTGGTGCGGACACGATACCTACTGTTAATTTCTATTTCCAACCAACTGCTCTCAAGGGTAACGTCACCAACTCAGACGATGAAGCTGTTGTGATGGCCAAAGTTGAAATTGAAGGGAGTGGTGAGTATACCTTTACTGACAACAATGGAAACTATCTCCTGAGTAGTCTGGAAGCATCTAGGGATAAATTAAGTCCTCGCCAAGTTAAGGTTAACGTTGTTGCCCAAGGCTACCAGACACTAACTTCTGCACTTGTAGACTTGAACCAAGGAGCAGTGACCACTCACAATTTGGTAGTGGTAAAAATGTAGTGGTTTGGCAAAGGTTTTGTTAAGGTTTTAGTGGCTAAAATCACTACTTTTGTCCCACTTATAATTTTGATTTCATCAGAGTAAATGAAGTAAAAAGTATTTGGGGATTTCAATAGAAAAGTTAGAGAACTTTGCTGACATTCAGCCTTTGATTTAAGTGATTTGAATTTATTCTAAGGAGTCAAGACAATGCCAACCTATTTATCCCCTGGTGTATACGTGGAGGAAGTTTCCTCCGGCTCAGCCCCAATTGTAGGAGTGGGAACCAGCACAGCAGGTTTTATCGGTGTCGTACCAGACTCGATTGAGATTCCAGAAACCAACCCTGACTATGACCCCAGCCAGAACATTGATGCAACCAATAATCCAGCTCATATCACCACCTCTTTTTCTCCTCCTGAAGTCGGTGAAGTCAAGCTATGTACTAACTTTGGTGAGTTCAAGACGTTCTTTGGAGACTTCTCAACCGATTCAGGTCAGCGTCAGCTAGTTCACGCGGTCTATGGATTCTTTAACAACGGTGGTACTCGCTGCTATGTGGTGCGGGCAGCAGCAGAGAGTGAGATTACCGCTGACTTCCTAGAAAATACATTTGAGCCTATTGACGAAATTGCGATCGTTGCTGCCCCTGGCATTACCAACAGCAGTGTTGTCGATGCCATCATCACTCACTGTAAACAGAAGACCCAGGATCGCTTTGCTATCTTGGATAGTCAGGAAAATTTGGATGGTACTTGGAAGACCATGCAACCAGGGGATGGCAATGTCCCAGGCCGATCCGATTATGCTGCTTTTTACTTCCCCTGGATTCAAGTCTTCGATCCAGCCACGAATACACAGAATCCCAAAGGGGATGGTCTGCTCTATGTGCCGCCCAGTGGTCATGTCGCCGGTCTCTATGCCCGCGTCGATACACAACGAGGAGTCCACAAAGCCCCAGCGAATGAAACAATATTAGGAGCATTGGGTCTGAAGTATAACATCAGCAAAGCCCAGCAGGATGGACTTAACCCTCAAGGCATCAATTGCATCCGTAATCTAAATGGCAATATTCGAGTCTGGGGAGCACGTACCCTCGGTGGTGATGCCAATGGAGAATTTAAGTACATCAATGTCCGCCGCCTGTTCAATTATCTACGGGAATCTATTGACGAAGGTACTCAGTGGATGGTATTTGAACCCAATAATCCTGAACTTTGGGCGAAGATTACCCGCAATATTAATGCTTTCCTGACCAATGTCTGGAGTACAGGGGCTTTATTTGGGAATACACCAGAAGAAGCCTTTTACGTCAAGTGTGATGAAGAGACCAATCCCCCAGAAGTCAGAGATTTAGGTCAGGTGGTAACAGAAATTGGTGTAGCAGTGACCAAGCCAGCGGAATTTGTGATCTTCCGCCTTAGCCAGTGGTCAGGGTCTAGTGGCTCATAAGGGTAGGTTTTTTACTTTGACCTCAGGTGTGGGGTGTAGGGGGTGGGGTGTGGGGTGTGGGGGTACAGACAAGCGATGCATCGCTTTGCGTCAATTTTTGTCCACTGTTCCCAGATCCGCTGTTCCCTGTTCCCCACTTCTGCAAGAAGTCTATTAAAGTATGGTAACTTCCCAGCAACTGACACCGGGTGTCTATCGAGAGGAGATATTCCCTAAAGCAGCCCCTGGACTGTTCACAGGTGTCCCGGTATTCCTCGGGTTTGCCGAGACTGGACCAATTAACTCCCCGCAATCACTTACCCTCTGGTCTCAATTCACAGAAACCTTTGGTCAGCCTCTAGGTGACGGTTACCTAGGTTATGCTGTGCGTGGGTTCTTTGAAAATGGTGGCAGCTTCTGCTTGGTTGTGCGGCTAGAAGACACAGTTTCTATCACAGAAGCACTGGGAGGACCCGGAGATGATAGTGGGGGACTAGGAGCGATCGCATCCTTGAATGACATCGACTTGGTCTGTGTGCCAGATCTAATGCGAGGAAACCCTGACCAGGATGACGTATTGAGGATGCAGAATGTCATCTTAGAACACTGTGATCTCCTTGGGGATCGCTTTGCCATCTTAGATTCGCTCCCTCCAGTAGCAGTACAAGTCACTCAGTCTATAGAGAGGGTAACAGAGCAAAGGTCGAAACTGCGAGGCAAAAACGGTGGTTTGTATTATCCCTGGATTAAAGCTGAAAACGGTCCAAACTGGATGCCCCCCTGTGGTCACATTGCTGGAGTTTATGCCCGTAGCGACCAACAATTTGGGGTTCACAAAGCACCAGCCAACGAAACAATCGAAGCAATAGTGGATCTAAAGTTCAATCTGACCAATCGTGAGCAGGACATTCTCAATCCCCTTGGGGTTAATTGCCTGCGTGCCTTTCCCGGACGAGGTATTCGAGTTTGGGGAGCACGTACCCTCAGCAATGATGCCAATTGGATTTATATCAACGTCAAGCGGCTATTTCTGACAGTGGGCAGATGGCTGGAACTGAACCTGGCAGATTTGGCCTTTGAGCCAAACGATCTGAAGTTATGGGTACGGATTGAGCGAGAGTTGACCGCTTATTTTGAAGACTTACTGCAGCAAGGTGCCCTTAAAGGAGCAACAGAACAGGAAGCTTTCTACATTAAATGTGATGCTGAAACTAACCCACCGGAAGTGCGGGAAGCAGGGATGGTAGTCACAGAAATTGGTCTAGCACCTGCTATTCCTAGTGAGTTAATCACTGTCCGTATTATTCTCGGTGCTAGTGGTGTGAAAGTAGCAGAATAGATTGGCATGTAATTGAAAAATAAAGGAGGTTTCTCTGATGGTTTTTTCTAGAAAAGACCCCTACGCAGGTTATAACTTTAGAGTAGAAATAGACAGTATCATTCGTGCCGGTTTTAAAAGCTGCTCAGGACTAGAAACTAGTCAGGAAGCTGGTACTTATCGCGAGGGGACTGATACAAGCTTGGGAATGCGCAAGATTCCTGGTCTCCTGACATCCTCTAACATCACCCTCGGTCGTGGCATTACTGATGACAGGGAATTATGGGATTGGCGGAACAAGGTAGCCACTGCTCAAAGCCCTTCAGGATATCGCAAAAATATGTCCATTGTCCTTTTGGATGATGCAGGGAATGAAAAAATTCGCTGGAACTTGACTAACTGTTGGCCCACCAAATGGACAGGACCTACCCTTGATGCCACAACTGATGAATTTGCGATTGAAACCTTGGAAATTGCCCACGAAGGCATAACGGTAGAAAACGGTAAATGGAAGTAGAAAGTAGGGAGTAGGGTGTCGGGTGTCGGGA
>NZ_JAAHHS010000353.1 GCF_010692395.1 Moorena sp. SIO3H5 | reverse complement strand
CCCACTTTTGCACGTCAGTCCAGATATATCAAGCTACTCCATTATTGGAGCTACCACAGCTGCGGCAGCAGATTGAGCGTCACATCCAAACAGAAACTGAGTTATTGGTGGATCCAGCATTCTTTGTCGCCCTCAAAGATAAATATCCTGAGATTACTCAGGTGCAAATGCGCTTGCAACGGGGCAGCGAACTTAATGAAATGATGAAATATCGCTACTCAGTTTTGTTGCATATTGAAGCCCCAGTTCCATCGGAAATAACACCGGCAGTGGTCAATGGGACTGAAATGGATGTGCAAGCGATCGCCCAGTATTTGCAGCAACATCAACCAGATGCCGTTTGTTTCAGTGGTTTGCTCAATTGCAGGGTGGCCAGTGATGTGCGCTGTGTGGAGCGCTTAGCCTCGACGGAAGCGTCACTGAGTGTCCAGCAATTGCAAGACATGATGTCGGATGTGCCTGCAGAAGCCATTGACCCAGAACATCTGTATCAACTCAGTACTGAGTTGGGGTATCATCTGGAGGCGTGTTGGTGTGCCGAAAGTCACAATGGCCATTTTGATGCGGTCTTTGTACGGCCTGAGATAGCTGACGGGGCGATTGTGTTAACGCCACTGACACAACAGTCTGTAATTGGAGGCAATTGGCACCATTATGCAAATAATCCCTTATCCTCTCAGGTGACTAACCAAGTGATTCAGGAGGTAAGGGCAGATCTAGAACAGCGGTTACCCGAGTATATGGTGCCGAGTGGTTGGGTCGTATTGCCAAACCTGCCGCTGACACCCAATGGTAAGGTCGATCGTCGAGCCTTACCTGCACCCGATACTGACTTGCTCAGAACTGGGGAGTTTGTTGCGCCCCAGACCTCCACCGAAGAAACATTAGCCCAGATTTGGCAAGAGGTATTGGGACTGCAGCGCGTGAGTATCCATGATAATTTTTTCAGGGTGGGAGGGGACTCGATTATCAGCATTCAAATTGTGTCGCGTGCCCAACAAGCTGGTCTTCAACTGACCACCCAACAGCTATTTGAACATCAAACCATTGCTAAGCTAGCTGCCGTTGCAGGCACTACCACGACTAAGACCCAACATCAACAGGGCTTAGTAACTGGGGAGGTTCTGTTAACACCCATTCAGCATTGGTTTTTCGAGCAAAATCTAGCCCAGGCCCATCACTTCAACCAATCTATGGTATTCTCAGTGTCACCCCATCTGCAGCCTGAGTTACTCAAAACAGCCGTCGGAAAAATTCTTGAGCATCACGATGCCCTCCGGTTGCGATTCCACCAGCACAACAACTCTTGGCAGCAAGTGAACCAGGGCTGGGCAAATAATAACGACGACATTCCGTTTCAGGTTGTGGATTTATCCAACCTGTCTGAAACTGAGCAAGCAGCTTCCCTAAAACAAACTGCAACAGAGCAACAAGCCAGCTTAAACCTCAGTGATGGTCCTTTGATGCGAGTGGTGTTGTTTCAGTTGGGGGGCGTGAGCCAATCCCAGTTACTTATCATCATCCATCATTTAGCAGTAGATGGTGTCTCCTGGCGCATCTTGCCCAACGACCTGTTTTCAGCCTATCAACAACTGGAGCGGGGAGAGGAAATCCAACTGCCACCGAAAACGACCGCTTTTCAAGATTGGGCCGTGCGTTTAGCCGAGTATGGCCAGTCTCAGCAGCTACAATCAGAACTAGACTATTGGCTAAAGCAGTCAGGGTCAACGGTGGCCTCTTTGCCAGTGGACTATCCTGAGGGTGATAACATAGTCGAGCATGCTGTTCATATTTCTGTCTCCTTAAGCAAAGCAGAAACCACCGCTTTGTTACAGGAAGTTCCCTCTGCCTACAATACGCAAATCAACGATGTGCTGTTGACGGCCCTTGTGAATACGTTGGCAGCATGGCTCGACACATCTACCGTGTTGATTACCTTAGAGGGGCATGGACGAGAATCCTTATTTGAAGATGTAGATTTATCCCGCACAGTGGGCTGGTTCACTAGCATGTTCCCCGTCCACTTACAACGTGTTTCAGAACACCCTGGCGAAGCACTTAAAGCCATCAAAGAACAGTTGAGAGACATTCCTCAGCGAGGGATTGGCTATGGGATTTTGCGCTATTTGAGTCAAGATGACCAAATGGGTAATCAGCTTGCAGCCTTACCTCAACCAGAAGTCAGCTTCAACTACCTAGGTCAGTTTAACTCCAATCCATCTCAACCATTCAGCGGTCAAAGCATTTTGAAGTCAGCGGGTCCCAATCAAGGTCTTCAAGGACGTCGTGCTCATCTGCTGGATATTAATGGCTTAGTTATAGAAGATCAATTACAAATTATATTGATCTACAATTGTCACATTCACAATCATTCAAATATGGTCAATTTGGCGGAAGATTATATAAATAATTTAAAATCTATCATCGCTCATTGCCAATCTTTAGACGCTACAGATTTTACCCCTTCAGACTTTCCTATAGCTGACTTGAACCAGGAAGAACTTGACGCACTAATAGCAGCAATAAACTAGCTTGACTACAGAAAAAAATGAAAGACCAAAATATTGAGTCTATCTACCCTTTATCACCAATACAGCAAGGAATACTATTTCACTGTATTTATACTCCGAATTCAGGTGTTTACATTGAGCACTTATTGTTCACATTGCATGGCAATCTCAATATTGATGCGTTGAGGCAGGCTTGGCAACAAATAATCCAAAGACATGCAGTTTTACGAACTTTATTTGTTTGGGAAAAACAAAAAAAACCTTTGCAAATCGTGAGAAAAAAAGTTGATTTGCCTTGGGATGAACATGATTGGAAGGAACTATCTTCCACAGAACAAACACAAAGGCTTGAGGCATTATTAAATGCGGATCGCATTCAAGGTTTTCAACTCGATCGAGCCCCATTGATGCGGTGTATATTGATTCGGTACACAAATAAAACCTACCAATTACTCTGGAGCCTGCACCACATCATTCTTGATGGCTGGTGCTTCCCCATAATTCTGGAGGAAGTTCGGAGTTACTACCAGGCTTACAACCAAGGACAATCGTGTACACTCCCATCTACAAGTCCCTATCAAGACTATATTGTTTGGCTACAAAATCAAGATTATGTAAAGGCAGACGCATTTTGGCAACGAAGCTTGCAAGGATATAAAGCTCCCACTCCGTTAGTTGTAGAGCGAGCTGGGCAACGACAACCTCAGCAACCTTCAGCCCTACGATCTACTCAAGAACAAGCACTCTACCTAGGAACAGAAACGACTCAAGCGCTCCAGTTTTTAGCTCGGCAATATAATCTGACAGCAGCTACGCTAATGCAAGCTGCCTGGGCTATATTGCTGAGCCGCTACAGTGGTGAGTTGGAGGTTTTATTTGGGGTAGTAGTTTCTGGTCGTTCTGCGAAGCTGTCAGATATAGAAAAGAGGGTAGGCTTGTTTACTAATACCTTACCTCTGCGGGTACTTGTACCCGCACAAGCACAGCTTATTCCTTGGCTCCAACAGTTAAATCAACAACAGTTGGAAATGCAAACATACTCCTATAGTTCCCTCGTTGAGATTCAAAAGCTCAGTGAAGTGCCATCTGGTATTCCCTTGTTTGCAAGTATTTTATCCTTTGGAAATTACCCGATAGATAGCAGTGTGATACAGCAGTGGGATCCTTCTCTACGGATCGAGCGGCTAGAAAGTTTCAGTCAAACACACTATCCTATCAGTGTGATAATAGCAGGGTGGAACGAAGATTTATATATAAAGATTAGCTACGAGCATAGTCATTTTGATTCTGATACCATCTTGCGGATGTTAGGTCATATACAGACCTTATTGGTAGCAATAGCAACTAATCCAAAACAACAGTTAGGGCGATTACCTTTATTGACAACAAAAGAACAACAGTTACTGATTGAATGGAACCAAACCACCACTGATTACCCATCAGATCAATGCATCCATCAGCTCTTTGAAGCCCAGGTTGAACAAACACCTGATGCCGTCGCAGTTGTTTTTGAAGACCAACACCTTACTTATTCTGAGTTGAATACTCAAGCTAATCAACTAGCTCATTATTTGCAACAGCAAGGTGTCGGGCCAAATGTGTTAGTTGGCATTTGTCTGGAACGATCTCTAGAGATGGTTGTGAGTTTGCTTGGGATCCTCAAAGCAGGCGGAGCCTATGTGCCTCTGGATCCAACCTATCCCCAAGAGCGTCTCAACTTCATGCTTTGTGATGCTCAGATATCGTTACTGTTAACCCAGCAGGCACTCGTTACGCAGTTACCCTCTGCAAGTCTCCCTATTGTTTGTCTCGATGCAGATTGGCAACAGGCTGCTCAAGCCACAGACACCCCAACGTCTCACCTCCAACCAGGGCACCTAGCCTATGTTATTTACACCTCTGGTTCGACTGGAAAACCCAAAGGGATTGCTATGGGACAGGCTGCGTTGGTCAATCTCATTCACTGGCAACTGCAAACCACAACGACCAAGAATGGCTCCAAAACTTTGCAATTTGCCCCCATCAGTTTTGATGTGTCCTTCCAGGAAATCTTCTCTACTTGGTGTGCTGGTGGTACATTGGTTTTGTGTCCTGAGGTGGTGCGACGGGATCCCGAGGCTTTGTTGCGCATACTTGCCGATACAAAGGTGGAAAGACTGTTTTTGCCATTTGTGGCTCTCCAACAATTAGCAGAGAATGCTGGTCAGACTGCGGTTCTCCCCACTGCTTTGCGGGAGATCATCACTGCTGGTGAACAGCTGCAAATTACGCCCGCCATTGCCAATTGGTTGGCTCAGCTCCCAGACTGTCAGCTGCAAAATCAGTATGGTCCTTCAGAAAGTCATGTGGTTACGGCGTTTACCCTGACTGGCGATGTAAGTCATTGGCCATTGCTGCCACCGATTGGTCGTCCTATTGCTAATTGTCAGATATATCTGTTGGATAAGACTTTGGAGCCCGTGCCCATTGGGGTTGCTGGAGAACTTTGTATCGGTGGTGTAGGGCTCGCGCAGGGCTATCTCAACCGACCAGAACAGACCCAAGAGAAGTTTATCCCCAACCCGTTTAGCCCAAAATCAGGTGATCGCCTCTATAAAACCGGTGATCTAGCCCGTTATTTACCGGATGGAAATCTTGAGTTCTTAGGGCGCATTGACCATCAAGTCAAGATTCGGGGATTTCGGATTGAAACGGGCGAAATTGAAGCGACCTTAAATCAAAACCCAGCGGTCAAAGATGCTGTCGTTACGGTTAACCAAAAGCAATCTGGTGAAAAACACCTAGTTGCCTATCTCGTTCCCCAGGAATCACCAACCTCTCCACAGACCTCCCTCGTTGCTGATGTTCGTCAGTTTCTCAAACAACAGCTTCCTGACTACATGATCCCATCTGCCTTTGCCCTGTTAGAGGAGCTACCCTTAACACCCAGTGGCAAAGTAGATCGTAAAGCATTACCAGAACTAGAGGTAAATTTAGCTCGTTTACACGAATATGTCCCACCTCAAACATCCACTCAAGAAATCATGGCCAGGATCTTTGCTGAGGTTTTGGGCATCACTAAAGTTGGCATCCACGACAACTTCTTTGAACTGGGTGGTCATTCTCTACTCGCCACTCAACTGGTTTCTCGGCTCCAGCAAGTCCTAGAACAATACCTTCCTCTAAAAACCTTATTTGAGAACCCCACCATTGCCCAATTAGATCAAGTCTTAGTCCAAGTCCCGAGGGTTGAAGGTTTACCAGCACCAGTACCTGAGATTCCTTTAAAGATGATTGTGCCTGTTCTAAACCAGCGCTATCAACCCTTTCCCCTCACCGATATTCAACAAGCCTATTGGCTCGGTCGCAATTCGGCCTTTGATTTAGGTAATATTGCTACTCATGTTTATCTGGAAATCGATTGTGAGTCCTTGGATATAGACCAGTTAAGTCAAGCTTGGCAGCGAGTGATTAACCACCATGACATGCTGCGCATGGTGATCCTACCCAATGGTGAACAGCAAGTTCTAGAACAGGTTCCCCTCTATCATATCGAGGTTTTAGACTTGCGTGGGCAGTCAGAACAAACCATCTCAACTCAGCTAGAAGCCATTCGCCATCAGATGTCCCATGAGATACTTCCTGCTGGCGAGTGGCCATTGTTTAGGGTTCGTGTAACTCACTTAGCAGATCAGCGCTATCGCTTACACTCGAGCTTTGATGCCATTGTTGCTGATGCCTGGAGCATGAGCATGTTTTGGCAACAATGGCTGCAGTTGTACCAGAACCTAGAGAGTTCCCTGCCACAATTAGATCTCACATTTCGCGACTATGTGCTCGCAGAACTGAGCCTCAAAGACACCCCCCAATATCGACGTTCCCAACAGTATTGGTGGAACCGCTTAGAGACACTCCCTCCAGCACCAGAACTTCCTTTAGTTCAGCAGACTGCTACCCTAGACCAACCTGAATTTAACTGCTATCAGGCTGAACTGTCTGCTCCCGATTGGCAACAATTGAAAGCTAGGGCAAAACAAGCCAATCTGACCCCTTCAGGTATCTTGTTAGCCGCGTTTGCCGATCTGTTAGCCTACTGGAGCAAGAGTTCCAAATTTACAATTAACCTCACCCTCTTCAACCGGCTGCCGTTACATCCCCAAATTAATGATTTAGTGGGAGACTTCACTTCCCTGACGCTCTTAGAGGTCAATCATGCAGATGCAGTCCCCTTTGCCCAGCGCGCTCAACGGCTCCAGGGACAACTCTGGCAAGATTTAGACCATCGTTATGTCGGAGGCGTTGAGGTGCAGCGAGAACTACGTCGTCAGCGCGGTAGTTATCAACCCTTTGGAGTTGTGTTCACCAGTACGTTAGCCCTCGATACGTTAGCTGAGAAAGGGTTGCCGTCCAAACAACAGAAGATTTTGCCCTTAGAGCAATTGGGGGAAATCGTTTATATGGTTGCTCAAACCCCTCAAGTGTGGCTAGACCATAGTGTTGCAGAACAAAACGGTGCCTTAATGCTGGCCTGGAATGTGATCGACGATCTGTTCCCCGAGGGGCTGGTGGACGAAATGTTTACTAGCTACTATCATTGGCTACAACAGCTAGCTACCTCTGATGCAGCTTGGGCTCAGACTGCTCCCCAACTGCTGCCACCACCTCAACTCACCCAACGCCTCCAAGTTAATGAAACCCATGCCCCTGTTTCTGAAGAGACCCTCCATAGTCTGTTTGTGAAGCAAGTTCAGCAGCGACCTGAGGCGATCGCCCTCATCACCCCAAAACGCACCCTCACCTACCAGGAACTCTACACTGAAGCTTATGCGCTCGGCCAGCAAGTCCAGCAATTGGGAGCCACCCCCAACACCCTAGTAGCCGTGCTCATGGAAAAAGGCTGGGAGCAAATCGTTGCTGTCTTAGGCATTTTGATGGCCGGTGCCGCCTATCTCCCCATTGATGCCGCCCTGCCCCAGGAGCGTCAATGGTCTTTGCTGGAGCAAGGAGAAGTCAAACTGGTCGTGACACAAGCTGCCCTAACCCAGCGCTTAGCATTGCCAGACCACCTGCACTGCCTGGTGGTTGGGGAGCAACCACAGGACATCATAGACACTCCCCTTGAGGCAAACGTTAGCAGCACCAATTTAGCCTATGTGATCTTTACCTCTGGTTCTACAGGAACCCCCAAAGGGGTGATGATTGATCACCGAGGAGCCGTTAACACCATCCAAGACATTAATCAGCGATTTGACATTCAGCCCAGTGACCGAATGCTGGCAGTCTCTGCCCTCAACTTTGACCTGTCTGTCTACGATATCTTTGGCCTCTTGGCAGCGGGGGGTACCTTGGTTATGCCCGATCCAGAGGCAGCCAAAGACCCAGCCCATTGGGTTGAGTTAATGACGACCCATCAAGTCACCCTCTGGA
>NZ_JAAHHS010000352.1 GCF_010692395.1 Moorena sp. SIO3H5 | reverse complement strand
AAAAGCATCGTGCTCACTTCCAGATACTGCTGTGATCGCCATCACCAAAGCATGAGCCATGGTTCCTTTAGGCTGACATCCTAATTTCACGGCTGCTAATACATTAGATGTGCCATCCAACCCAGCTGCTATAGCTGCTCGTGCTGCCCACAAGGATGCCTGAGGGCTAAAAGCCCGTCGAGTGCCAAACTCTAGTAAGCTAGCCTCAGCTCCTGCCACATCTCTTAGCCGTGCTGCCTTAGTGGCTATCAAGGTTTGATAGTTAATTGTATTGAGTAGGTAAGTTTCTACTATCTGTGCTTGCCACAGAGGAGCATCCACCCGCAACAACGGTTCATTAGCAAATATTGCTGTTCCCTCAGGCACTGCCCAGACATCACCGGTGAAGCTTCCTTCTGCTAAGAGTGACCAAAACTGTTCCGGTGCTCCCTGAAAAATTTCTGTCTGCTGTAATGCTTCTAGTGCCTGGGGACTAAAGCGAAACTGTTCCAGGTAGTCGAGTACCTGGGCGAGTCCCATAGCAATCAAGTAACCAAAGCCATTAGGTAAACGTCGGGCAAATAGTTCAAAGGAGGCTGGTTTTTGGGCTAAGCCTTCACCGCTATAACAGGCTGTCATGGTCAGCTGATACAGGTCAGTTAATAAGCTATAGTTCTCAGGTGTAGGTATTAATTCCTGGTGTTTATCATTCATGGTAATACTGTTTAAGTAGTAATGTTTAACATAAGGTAAAGGAACTTTAAATAGGTACAGATTTGTTAACAAGCCTCTCAAAATTACCAAACAAATCTTAGGGATTAGTTAACCTTGAGAAAAGTATTGCAAATATTGCCAAACAAATATTACTAATCCCGGTACCAAATCGATAATTTTCGATAAGATTAAGTACACCAAGACAAAAACGTCTTTCAGTCTTTACTGAGAGTTAATACTCAAAAATTTGAGAACAGCAATTTGATGAGAGCAGGAAAGTAATCGTGAACCACCAGAAAAGGTAAAGGTTCGCGGTAATTATAACCACTGCTGCTGTTTTCAACTCTAACCTAACTAATTCAGGAGAGCAATTTTATGGGTTTTTACAAACTATTGGAAAGCAGTATTCAATATCTTTCTGAAGCAGTAGCTAGGATTTTTGGACCTAATGATGACATTTATCCTGCTATTGGTGTTCAACCCTTTAGCGGTGACCCCTTTGAGCATAAAAAGGCATTTTGGTAAATTTTTCGGTAAATTATTCGATTTTAGCTAGAATTTGAACGCTAGTTATAGCGGTTCTTGCTGGAATACACAACACCCTTAGGGGCGCACACCGTGCGCCCCTAAAGCTAATGTGGGGTTGCCTATTGACGGGATGATTTAAGCTGGGAGCCAACACTGTGATCGAGGTAACGTGGTAATGTAGCGGTTCTCATAACTCCCCCCTCCCGACTCACGACTCACCACTCCCAATAACTCAGGTGTTGGGAATTGTCTAGTGGTTTACCGTGACAAAATTGCTTTCACTTTTGCTTTAAATATTTCCAACTGCTCTGGTGTTGGTTGAACTTGCTGCCAACTTTCCCGTTGCTGTAAAGCTGTTTGCCAATTTTGGACTGAGGGATAGTCAGCTAAAGAAACGCCAATCTTGCTCAGAAAATATACTGACAAACCCGCCACAATATCTGCTAAGGTAAATTGTCCTTCTACAAAGTAGTTTTTATCGCCCAATTTTTCGTTATAAAACTTCATCACTGTGGCAAGTTTTTGTTGAGCTTGTTCTAATTGTTTGGCTTCTACTTCAATCTCCAAATTATGGCGCATAAATGTTACGATAGCTGGAGCAAGCTCATTGACATTGACCAGTTGTATCATCCTCACTGTAGCAATAGCTTGAGGATCAGTGGGCATAAGAGCAGGAGTTGGATATTTAGCTTCTAAATAATCTAAGATGGCTAAGGATTCGATTACTTTAAATCCATCATCGATTAGGACGGGAACGTGATGAAAAGGATTGATTTCAATAAATTCTGGCGTAAATTGATCTCCATCTAATTTTATGTCAACAGGCTCAAATTCAATCTGTTTTTCTAATAAAGCAATCCATACCCGTCGGGCATTGTTGGACATGGGATTATTGTAAAACTTTAACATTGACTTAACTTTCCATTACTATCAAGGTTTGATTTATTCTTAGTTTAAGATCTACTTTCAAGCACAAACTCATAAACTGAGCTATCTGAAGACCCCTTTAACCCAAGGTGAGGATTTGACTTAAAAAGAACCCTACTGCTGCACTACCGATAGGAACTGTGAGATTATCAATACCGAACTTCGAGAAGGCTTCTAATACTGTGGCAAAGAATGCGATCGCAATTGACATCAACCAGGTTTGCCAGACATTACCTTGAACAGCGAAAAGGATCAGACTACTGACTACATAGCTAGTTACCGCCATGGTTCCAGACCCTTCCCAGCTTTTTTGCATCCCCCAAGCGTTATAGGGATGTTGGCCAAATTTCTGACCAATCAGTCCTGCCAATCCATCCCCCCATGCCATCACTAAAATACCAATAGCGGCATACTGGAATTGTTGTAATGGCCAAAACCAGGCAATCACCACACCAATACTGACAGCATAGAAGAAAGTGCCTAGGCTTTTGCGCCCAACGCTGTTGATACCAGGCAAAATAGGAATGTAATAGGACAAAAGAGCGATCGCACTAGCGATAACTGAAGCCAAAATACCTACCCAGGCAGGTATTTGTAGCCACCAAGCCACTAAAATAACGTTACCCGTGCCAATGTGAACAATTTTACGGGTAATTTCTGAATCCCTGGCGGTGCGCTGATGTAGTGTTTCCGCCAGCAGTACAATCGCACCGAGACCGACAGCAATCAGTGCAATTTGCAGCCATAGGGTTGGAATTGATTCTATCGAGGGTACAGAATTAAACAAGGATTTGATGGCAGCATAATACTGTAAGACCTATTTATTACTGTATTAGATTGGGTGACCATTACATGAAATTTTTACTTATTTGGCTAATTCGAGGCTATCGAGCGTTTATTTCCCCCCTATTTCCCCCAGTCTGTCGCTTTCAACCAACCTGTTCCCAGTATGCTATCCAAGCCATTGAGCGGTTTGGTGTCTTTCGGGGCGGTTTGCTAGGCATTCGCCGTATTCTACGATGTCATCCTCTCTATCCAGGAGGTTATGATCCCGTGCCTGACGTTTATCCTAATGGTAATAGCGATAAATCTAGAAGTGTTGAACAGGGAACAGGGAACAGGGAACAGGGAACAGGGAACAGCGAACAGGGAACAGGGAACAGGGAACAGGAAACAGGGAACAGGGAACAGCGAACAGGGAACAGGGAACAGGGAACAGGAAACAGGGAACAGGGAACTCAGAAGAAGTAGTGGCTCTTGTGGTTTGAGTATGCTGAAAAAACTGAGAACTGCTATAACTTATGAAACCTTATCAGCAAATCCCAATTGTAGAGTGTGGAGAACCCCTCATCCCCATTCCCTTAGAACAATTTGCCGCTCGTACCCCTCACCCATACCAAAAACTGGGGGCACCTTATGGTGAGGCTTCCCCTTATTATCTGCGCCAGAGTTTGATCGAAGCACTATTTGTGGCTCAAAGCCAACTCCAACAGCAGCATCCAGGTTGGCGCATCGAGATTTTTGATGGCTATCGACCGGTAGAAGTCCAACAATTCATGGTTGACCATACCTTTGCAGAAGTAGTTCAGGCACAACAACTCAACCCAACCACCCTATCGGAAAAACAAGAGCAAGCCATTTGGGAACAAGTCTATCAATTTTGGGCAGTACCGAGCTCTAACCCCATGACTCCACCCCCTCACAGTACAGGTGGTGCGTTAGATATTACCCTGGTGGATGCTACCGGTGAAACCATTGATATGGGCTCTCCCATTGATGAAGTCTCACCACGCTCCTATCCCGATTACTACGCTAATCAACAAGACTTGCCTTATCATCACAATCGACAGGTGTTAAAAAATTTAATGTACTCGGCTGGGTTCCGGTGTCATCCTAGAGAGTGGTGGCATTTTTGCCTCGGAGACCAAATGTGGGCTTGGCTGCGCAATCAAGAGGATGCAAGCAATACCTTTATGGCACGATATGCTGCTGTTGAGTGCGTCAGTGCCTAATCCTGAGTCTTGAGTCGGATAGTGGGGAGCATCCTAAGTGGGTCATTCCTAAGTGAGGAGCGTCCTAAGTAGGGAGCGTGGTGATAGCTGAGTTGCTGCTAAGATGGTTTAGCACTGCATTATTGTGGAATTATTAATCAAGTAGCTCAAAGAATGCTACAAATAGACCATTTTTTAATGCCCCTCTTGCCTCTCTTGGCTCTCTTGCTATCTGTCCATAGCATTAAAGCAAATAATATTAGATATCCTATAAAAACAGTTAAAAAATAACTATTACCTAAGATTATATAAGAATTATGATGGCACCTAAGCAAGTATACGTCCTGTTATTTAATGCCCGGACAGAAAACGAGGGAATTCACACTATCCAAATTGACGATCGCCAAACGGTATTGATGTTTGAAGAAGAAGACGATGCTACCCGCTTTGCTTTATTGCTCGAAGCCCAGGATTTCCCAACAGCAACCGTGGAAGCTATCGATCTAGAAGAGATTGAAGAGTTTTGCCAATCGGCTGGTTATGACTCGGAGTTGGTTACTGAAGGAATGTTGGCCATGCCACCGGAAACAAATCTAGAAAATACTGATTGGCAACCGGACATCAAGAAAACCGAACAACCAGAAATATCATCAGATCTAGAGCGCATTCGCCGTCAGTTGGAAAATTTATTGTAAGCTGATAAAAATTTGAGGAATATTTTTTAACGGTCTACCTTGAACCGTCAACCAAACAACCAAACAACCAAACAACCAAACAACCAAACAACCGACCAGACACCGAATCGCTAAAGGCGAACAACCTTGGCCTTGGCCTATTGGCCACGGGTGCGCGAATGGCCACGGGTGCGCGAACAACCAAATAACCTTAAACCCTTCTAGCAATGACTAATAATGCAAAATTTAGAACAACGGGGACATCTACTGACCGAACAGATTAATCCCAATAGTCAGAACCTTGACCAGCTGACATCCCTAGAGTTAGTGGATCTGTTTAATCAAGAAGATACCAAAACCCTAGATGCGATCGCAGCAGCTCGTAGCCAGTTAGCTCAAGCCATTGACTGCACAGCAAAGGCATTGCGTCAAGGAGGATGCCTCTTCTACGTGGGGGCTGGTACCAGTGGACGCTTGGGAGTCCTCGATGCTGCCGAATGTCCCCCCACCTTTTGTACACCCCCAGACCTAGTCCAAGGGATCATTGCTGGAGGAGCAGGGGCATTAGTGCGGAGTTCTGAAGATTTGGAAGACCGACAGGAAGATGGTGCAAAAGCGATCGCCCATCGCCGGGTACATGACCTAGATGTGGTGGTAGGCATTACCGCAGGTGGGACCACACCCTTTGTCCACGGCGCACTCCAAGAGGCACGCGGGCGGGGCGCAACCACGATTGCGATCGCTTGTGTCCCCCCTGAACAGGTCAGTATTGATGCTGATATTGATATTCGGCTGCTAGTTGGTCCGGAAGTCTTAGCTGGCTCTACTCGCCTCAAAGCCGGTACTGTCACGAAAATGGCATTGAACATCCTTTCCACAGGAGCCATGGTAAAGCTTGGCAAAGTCTACGGCAATCGCATGGTAGATGTGGCAGTGACCAACAAGAAACTTCATGACCGAGCCCTGCGCATCCTCAAAGACCTGACCAACCTCAGCCGAGAAGACTGCGCTGATTTACTAGAGCGCAGTGGAAGGCAGGTAAAACTAGCGCTACTAATGTACTGGACAGGATTAGACCAGGTAGAGGGAGCCAGCTTCCTACAGCAAAACCAAAGTGATCTCAGGACCGCTCTCCAAAGTTGGAAAGAAACTAGTACTCCATCAAAATTGAATTGATAATGTTTAACGGATCAGAGACTACTGTCACTTTGGTGATCATACTCGTAGCCCTTGGTGTTCTAGGTTGGGGCTATAACCGCGCTCGTTCTTACGGCAAGCTAGGAATTTTAGCCTGGTTGCAGTCAGTAGTATTGACAGTGCCCTGGCTATTATTCTTTGGCTTAGTCAGCATCGGAATTTACCTGAATATCGTTGGGATCCTATTTCTGCTAGTCGCTTCCACCGGCCTATACATCTACTTGGGCAGGCTGTTACGTGCAGCAGGTCAAGATGAAGTTTGGCGGGAGCGTGCTACCAAACTGTTCGAGGAGCAACAAAAAAGCAAGGATGCCCAAAAGTCTGAGAAGCAAGATACTGCAGCTTACAACAATTTAACTTCCGTATCCGAGAGTCCTAATACCACCAGGATCGGAGTAGCTACAATTCCTGATGAAGACCTACAACTTATTAAAGGGATTTTTGGGATTGATACGTTCTTTGCTACGGAAACTATAAAATATCAGGAAGGTGCAATTTTTACAGGCAATCTCCGGGGAAACGATGCCGAATTGGTACATTCTCGTTTGTCAGCTAATCTAGAGGAAAAATTAAGCGATCGCTATCGGCTATTTTTAGTCGATAATCCAGAAGGGAAACCAGTTGTCATTATCTTGCCCAGTAGCAATGACCCACGAACCACTACAGTTCCGCAGAAAATATTAGCCCTGGTCCTGGTAATTGCCACATTTTTCACCACTTTAGAAGTATCTGGGTTACTCCTTGAGTTTGATTTATTCAGTGAACCTGAACGGTTTCGGGAAGCCTTACCGATTACCATCGGACTTTGGATAGTTCTGATTACCCATGAACTCGGTCACTGGTGGCAAGCCAAAAGTCACAACATTCGCCTCAGCATACCCTTTTTCCTTCCCAGCTTGCAAATTGGCTCATTTGGTGCTATGGTTCGCTTCGAATCCCTATTACCCAATCGAAAAGTATTATTTGATATTTCCATAGCCGGACCAGCCGTAGGTGGTTTAGTATCTCTAGTGATGCTGATTTCAGGATTAGTCCTTTCTCATCAAGGCAGTGCTTTTCAGGTGCCAGCAGAGTTCTTCCAAGGGTCAATTTTAGTCGGAGGGCTGGCAAAGTTAGTGCTCGGTAGTGCTCTCCAAGAGTCTTTAGTGGATGTTCACCCTCTCACCATTGTCGGTTGGCTAGGTTTAACCATAACAGCCTTGAACCTAATGCCAGCAGGACAACTAGATGGTGGGCGAATTGTCCAAGCTATCTACGGACGCAAAACTGCTCGACTTACTACCATTGCCACCTTAGTCATATTGGGGATTCTGGCCTTAATCAATCCAGCCAATCCCATAATTTTGTACTGGGGAATCTTGATTTTGTTCTTGCAGCGGAGTTTAGAGCGTCCTAGCCTCAATGAAATTACCGAAATTGATGATACTCGAGCATTGTGGGGGTTATTGGCATTATTTTTAATGGTCGCAACTCTGATTCCCATTAATTCAGCTTTGGCAGGAAGGCTCGGAATTGGGGGCTAATTTCAAGAGTTGTTGGCCCACCCGTGGCCAATAGGCCAAGGTTGTTAAGTTGTTAAGTTGTTCGCGCAGCGTGGCCAATAGGCCAAGGTTGAAGGCGTACCGGTGGCCAATAGGCCAAGGTTGTTAAGTTGTTCGCGCAGCGTGGCCAATAGGCCAAGGTTGAAGAATGTTTCCGAGTGACTAAACCAGGGGGAGTATTGACCATCTGTGATTCGATTCAACTAATCGATACTCCTGAGTTTGAGGTATCGATGAATAATTTTATTGCTACGTTTCACGAGCCTTATTACAGGAGTTATATCACTGATAACTTAGTCGAACGTCTCGAAGAATCTGGCTTTGAACAGGTCGAAACTGAAAATTACTTTGTTAGTAAATATTTGATTGCCCGCAAGCCTGAAATTATATAGCATTTGTATTTGATTTGTCAACATAG
>NZ_JAAHHS010000351.1 GCF_010692395.1 Moorena sp. SIO3H5 | reverse complement strand
CGGATTTAGATTGCACAATGGCGTCTATCAGCCTTTAACTGAAGATGAACAAGGACGACTAATTAGCGAAAGATTAGAATTAGCCTTAGTTCGTTGGCAAGGGGTTTATAAAAATGTCGATACGACTTGGTTACGTTGGGCTACTTTAGAGGGAATTGTGCTACCTACTGCTGAAGAAATAGCAGTGCAAGCTCAAGAAGAAGCAGCCCAAGCTCAACAACAAGCTACTCAAGCTCAACAACAAGCTACCCAAGCTCAACAACAAGCTACCCAAGCTCAACAACAAGCTACCCAAGCTCAACAACGAGCTGAACAACTGGCTGCTCGTTTACGAGCTATGGGTGTGGATCCTGATCAAGTTTGAAGCGATCGCATAAGCGCGGAAGCTGAGGCCGTAGGCCACGCTACGGGAACGCTTCATCGCATAAGGGATTGGTGTAAGGATTTAGCGGTCAGCGGTCAGCCACTGGCCAACTGCTGACCGCTGATAGCTGATATAGCAATCCATATTAGTTATTTTATTCCCTATTCCCTACTCCCTACTCCCTACTCCCTGCTCCCTATTATTCATTATCAGCTCAGGTAAACGTTTTACAATGATTCAACAGCTACAGCCAACTACTGATGATAGTTTTTATCCCGAAAGTGACGGCAAACCTTTGGCGGACAATACCCTTCAATTTGAACTAATTACTACCATTAAGTCTGGCCTAGACCTTAGATTTAAAGATGACCCCAATGTGTTTGTAGCAGGGGATTTGTTGTGGTATCCAGTAGAAGGACAACCAAAAATTAACCAAGCACCAGATGTGATGGTGGTGATCGGTAGACCGAAAGGGCATCGGCGTTCTTACAAAACCTGGGTTGAAGATAACATTAATCCCCAGGTGGTTTTTGAAATAGCCTCACACACAAACACTATCAAGGAATTAGAAGATGATAAACTCAAGTTTTACCAGAACCATGAGGTAGAAGAGTACTATCTCTATGATCCAAATCGGACAACACTAAAAGGCTGGTTGCGTTCAGGAAAAACCTTAGAAGCAATCTCCCAGATGCTTGGTTGGGTTAGTCCCCGTTTAGGAATTACCTTTGAGTTAGTAGAGTCGGAATTGGTACTGTATTATCCTAATGGTGAGCCCTTCGCGAGCTATTTGGAAATTGTTGAACTCAAAGAGCAAGCAGAGAAAGCTTTAGAGCAAGAAAGAAGTCGTATGCAATCATTACTGGAACAATTAAGAGCGAAAGGGATAGATCCAGAAGATTTTGACCTTTGACTATAGTGTTTATATAGCAATTCTACGACTTGTGAGGTACAAATTTCTGGTTTAAAGGGAGCAGGGAGCAGGGAGCAGGGAGCAGGGAGCAGGGAGCAGGGAAGAGGGAAGAGGGAAGAGAGAAGAGGGAAGAGAGAAGAGGGAAGAGGTAAAAAATAATGTGTACCTCATGAGTCCTAGAAACGCTATATCTGGCTTGTAAAGTCAAGGATATTTCAAGGGTTTGAGGCTCCTAATTGTTAGAGGGTTTAATTGGTACAGTTCTTAGAGTGATTTCTTGCATGGTTGCGGCTCAAACCCCTTGTTCAACAGACTCAACCAGACGATGGGTTAAGTATTCTTTAGCCGAGGTGCGATACTAATTCAGCTATGTTATGATTCAGACTGTCTTAAAGCGGCTCATGAGCTTCAGCAGAGTGATCCTGTGATCGGCAAGAATGCCCTCGAAGGACTCTAACATTAACCAACACCAGGAGCAATACAAATGAACTATGAAGGGTTTACAACATTTAACGCTGAAGTTAATGATGGGATTATCACTGTCACCTTTGATTATCCACCTGTGAACGTTCAGGGGCTGCCAATGCTTGCTGACCTGAATATGTTAGCTCAGAAATTGGAAGCTGACAGGGATATAAAAGTTGTGGTTTTCCAATCAGCGCATCCTGAGATTTTCGTGTGCCATGCTGATACTAATTTCCTGAAAGATATGTCAGGCAAAGCCGTTTCACGGGACGAGGTGAAGTTGTTAGATCTACAGGTAGTGCTAGAGCGAATCAGCAAACTTCCTCAGGCGACCATTGCCAAAATCGAAGGCTTTGCCAGAGGTGGAGGCCATGAGTTTGCCCTTGCTTGCGATATGCGTTTCGCAGCTCGCGGTAAAGCTAAATTCATGCAAATGGAAGTTGGTATGGGCATCCTACCTTGCGGTGGTGGTGCATCCCGTATGGCGCGCCAAGTCGGTCTTGGTCGTGCCCTAGAGATTGTTCTGGGTGCCCGTGATTTTGATGCTGATGAAGCCGAAAGGGTTGGTACGATCAACCGTGCCTTGGATCCCGAAGAGATCGGACCTTTTGTTGAAGATCTTGCCAAACGTATTGCCCTTTGGCCGTCCGAGTCGATCAATGCGACTAAACAGGCCGTTTATGAGTCTATCGATGTGTCAATTCAAGAAGCGCTCAGGGCTGAAGCTTATTGGTTGTATCAAGCAACCAGCCAAACTCCTGCCCTTAAGCGCTTCAAGTGGGCAGATGAACAAGGTGCACAGTTTGATATGGATAATCAGCGCTCCTGGCCGGATATGCTGGTCAAAGTTCAGGACGTAAAAGAATAATTGTCCAAGACGGTATCTATCACTAACATTCTGGCGGGGGCGCATGCTCCCACCTGTTATGGATCAATGATGAATGGAAAGAATGGAAAACTGCAATTGACTTTGGGCAAACCGCCGTAACAAGTACCGAAGAGCCAAGCTTTTTTAATTCCCAGAGGGCGATGCATCTAGCAACTGGCTTTCTAATCAATAACTTGGTTAGATATCACCGGTCGCACCAGTATCAATCAGTAGCGTTGCTGACTATTTTTCCGGGAAGTACTCAAAAATCTTGTACTCTGCTATCTTCCATTCTCCCTGTTCCTGTTGAAGGGTGTAGCGAATTACGCTGGTATCAAAGGCAGTGTTTTTATCCCTACTGGGTTTACCATTGACGTAGAGAGTACGATCTTCACTGATCGTTACTTCAATGGTGGCGCGATCGCCACTAGGAACAAATGTATTAACGCTATCAATACTTTGGACGCCATAGGTATAGTGAGCGTTATTGTTCTCTAGCCAATCCACGGAACTTTCTATATTATCAGTTCTTGTGATGTTATCCCTGTAGGCTTTGCCTGTAAGTACCTTGCTTCCTAGTTGCCGATTGAAGGGAGGAGCAAAGATTTCACGTTTGGCCTTTTGCCACCTGCGAATCACGTTGACAGCGTCTTGCTCAGACAACGAGGATTCTGGGGGAGTCTTAGGCTCACTATTAATACCCAATCCAGTTATCATAGGCCAATTACAAAAATTTTCTAAATTTTCTCTGGGCAAAAACTTTGTGTCTTTTTGACTATAGCCATTGTAAAGCGGATTTAAGATAATTACACTCGGTCCACTAGGTGGGTTACTAGGTGGTAATGGTTGCTTCTGCTGAGCATCTGAGCCATCAGGTGGAGATCTTGGTGGCTCAGATGCCTGTGGACCGGGGGTTTTGCTGCTGGTTCTGGGAATTATTAGCCCTATTAGAATAAATACACCAATGATGCCACCTGTAATTGCTGGTTTTTGCCATTCTTTAAACCCTGTAAGTGCCGTAATTCGAGCTAATACTGCAACAGCAGTAGGGGTGGGGGAAGAGACTTCTATGGTATCTTCAGCAGAGGAACTGACAGGATCTTCAGAAGGCTCTTGAGAGGAGTTAATGTTTTCTCGATTTGGTGGCGTGGAGGAATCGGTTTTTCTGGTATCTTTTGGAGAGAAACTGACAGACTCTTGAGAATACTCTTGAGAGGAGTTATTGTTTTCTCTATTTGGTGGGGTGGAGGAATAGGCTTTTCTGGTATCTTCAGGAGAGGAACTGAAAGACTCTTGATAAGACTCTTCTGAGGAGTTAACTTTTTGTTCATTTCGTGAATAAAGTATGAGTGTGTCATTCGGCTGAATACCTGCCTCCTGAAACGTCAAATTATCATCTACTTCTTGGTTAGTTCTTTCCAAAAAAAATTTGCACTTTGGCTTTTCTGGTAATCCTAAAAGCATCTTTAGTGCTTCACGATATTTGCTTAACCTTGAATTAGGTACAACCTTACGAGTCTCCTCAGCACTACCGTCATAGTTTCTAAAAATTACTTCCATTTTGCCTATTTAAGACTTTCGATACTGTTTACCAGTGGGGTGCATCTCCTAAAAGCTGTTTGACCTGGTAGTGCGTTACGGGGAGCAACCTAACCCTGGGGAAGAGGGGAAATATGAAAGCTCCCTAACGCAGCCTAAGCAATATTGTCTAACAAAACTTAATGGATACGGCCTCTTTCCGCTGATCCCTGCTCCCTTTGGCCACTATATAATCTCGTCCTCTTGATTGATAATCCTTGGCTCACCACTAAAATCAGGCTCCTGATTTTTTTCACTGGATGGTAGACTCATCTGCTCTTCAAAATCGAGAGCGCTTTTTCTCTTATCTCGTGTAGGTTCTAATCTATTGATACTGTTGCCAGCATCCTCTAGAGAAAAACTTGGAATTTCGTTCTCTAAACGATTTATTTTTTCATTCAAATCGTCGATTTCATCTTGGTCAACATCTGAATTGGCAATAATTTTTGCTCTTTGTTCGTAGAGTTTATTAAGTTCCTCAGACTGAGCTTGATTCCGTCTTGAGTACATTCTTAATTGCTGCTGACTCTCCTTGTCTATGGCTTCAATTTTAGCTAATTCTTTATCTAAGTTTGCCCTTTGTAATTTGGCCTTAGCTTCATAAAAAGACTTTTCTTCTTGAGTGCGACTACGAGATAGATTTGTGATTTTAATTTCTAGACCATATTGCTCAATCACACTTTCCCTTGCCCACTGATTGATGTAGCTCTCCATAGTAGACAAATGTTCGAAGTCTGTATATCTGAGTAATTCACTCTTAGCAGTTTCTAACTTAGCTGTGATACTATTTTCAATTGAAATTTTTATCTTATTTATTCCAGGGTATTCATTTTTTATAGCGTCAATTATTTGATGTATTTTATCAAGTTTATTTCTATTATTTCCTACATCGCCGGATTTAATGAGGTTAGAGTATTCATTTTTGAGTGCCTCATGTTCTTCCCATAATTTTTCCTTGGGTTGTCGCATTGATGGAAATGCTAATTGAAATGTATACCAGCTATTTGGCTCAATCCCTAAAATTTTGAAATCCCCCTGAAACGTAACAGGTTCGCCACCCGTTAAAGAAAGTACTTCACATTCAAAAGAGCCTACCTCCCCCATTAATTTGTTCACATAATCCATAATCTCGGTTTGTTCAGTAATAGGATCAACTCTAATAATTTGTGCTCCAAATTGCTCTTCTAAAGCTTGCGTAATTTCATCTTTCAGTTCTTGTTCAACGGATTTTTCACCACTTTTAGGATCAAAGAAACGCATATAGAATCTTTCGGGGTCAATAGTGCGTATAATTACCCTGGTAGTCCTGTTAATCGTTTCTTTGATTAACTCTTTAATGTCATCAACGGTTTTATTAAGATAATCTTCAATTTTTTTTAGGCTAATAAATTTAAGATCAACAGTCGTACTTATGGTAACTTTTATACTAGCCAAATTAGTAGAAAATTCTGATGTATCATCTTTTATTTCTAATTTTTCTAATAGTTGACTATGCTCCTGCTTGGGAACAGAGACAATGTGTTTAATTCGATAACCAATAGATTCAGCTTCAATTTGCATTGCTTGCCGAATCGCTTCAGCTTCTTGACTAAAATCGCACAATATATCTGCATAATTTTTATCAAGTAGTAACGGTTTAACAATTTTTTCTAGCTTGGTCTCTACCCAACCCTGCAAGTTAGGAGATTGTGCAGAAATATATCGTCTAAAATCTTGAGAAAGCATCTGGAGGTTATTTTCAACATATACCGAACCTGCATATTTTTGTACTTTGCACTCAACTCGATACTGTATTTCTACAAGCTCTTTAGGAAGTAAAGATGAAGAAACGGTTTTACTGTTGATAAATAAGTATCCAACTCTAAGACCTTGCTTATCCAGGATACTATTTAAGTGATTAACTAATTCGTGTCTAACCGTATCTTTCAATTCATAGTAAAACTTACTAATAGTAGTATTTTCCCGTAAGTATTTTTGTATTTCTCGTTTAGTAAGGTTGGTTAGAAAGTTCCAACAGTCATAATCCAGATTCGATGTCGCTTTTACTTGATCATGAACAATTAGTTCAGTTTCAACCTCAAGGTCTAATAGATTATCAGAATCTTTAACGTATACGGGGATTTCTTTCAGTCCAATTTTTACAGGTTCGAGCTGTTTCCTATTCTTTAGAGACAATCTGACATCAAGGTTTAGACCAATCTCCTCTGCCGCTTTTGTTTTTAACTCATTCTGTAACCACTCTACTTGACTATAGTAATTATCTATGAATTCAGCAGCTCGCTCATCCGTTAGTTGAAACACCCATCTTTTTATTCTTTTATCAAATTCATAACCAGGAGAGTTATCGCCACAAAGAGCTTGGGCAACCTGGTTTTCTTTCCCAGGGAGGCAACTAGCACGATACGCTACAGAGATAGGGAGTTTACGGTCTTTAGCAAAATCGGTCACCTCTACGGTAATTTCTGTCGGTTCAATTTTGATAGGTTCCAGCTGTTTACTATTCTCTACAGACAGTCTGACATCAAGGTTTAGACCAATCTCCTCTGCCGCTTTTGTTTTTAACTCAGTCTGTAACCACTTTACTTGACTATAGTAATTATCGATGAATTCAGCAGCTCGCTCATCCGTTAGTTGAAAAACCCATCCTTTTATTATTTTATCAAATTCATCACCAGGAGAGTTATCGCCACAAAGAGCTTGGGCAACCTGGTTTTCTTTCCCAGGGAGGCAACTAGCACGATACGCTACAGAGATAGGGAGTTTACGGTCTTTAGCAAAATCGGTCACCTCTACGGTAATTTCTGTCGGTTCAATTTTTATAGGTTCTAGCTGTTTACTATTCTCTACAGACAATCTGACATCAAGCTTTAGCCCAATCTCCTCTGCCGCTTTTGTTTTTAACTCAGTCTGTAACCACTCTACTTTAGTATAGTAATTATCTATGAATTCCGTAGCTCGCTCATCCGTTAGTTGAAACACCCATCTTTTTATTCTTTTATCAAGTTCATCACCAGGAGAATTATCGCCACAAAGAGCTAGGGCAACCTGCTCCTCCTTCCCAGAGGGACAACTAGCGCGATAATCTAGCGAGATACCAAGTTTACGGTTTCTGGCAAAGTCTGTCACTTCAATAAGAAGATCCCTAGATTCAGCAAAACTTGAGGCATTATTAGTGTTATAAACTAGGTAATATACAATATTATTTCCACTAAAAATAGGAATACGACTCAAAAAACATTTTTTCTTTTGATCAAAAATAATGACTATTTCATCAGAATTAGCTTTATATTTAGCCGATGCTTCTGCTTTGTCTATCTGACGAATAATTTGTTCTAAAGGATGTAGTTTTTCCATCTTAATCTCCAAATGTTAGTATTTATTAACCTACTTTAATCACTCTAAGATCTAGCATAAGAATGCTTCTTTTGCAGAGTATTAAACTTTTTTTTGACTTTTCTGACTATATTGCGGTTAATAGTTGCTTCTTTTCTAAGTTTTCTATTACCTTGTTTTTCCGCTTTTTGACTTTCTTCAAAATAATATTGTGCCAATAAAATCCAAGATTCTACCAGTTCTTTTTGTTGATAAATATCAGTACTAACAATAATTTTTTCCATTAACTTATCAAATACATCAGATGCTTCTGGGCTATGGTCTTTTTTATCCAATCCTGCCATAATAAGCAACTTATTATCTGGATTCAAAATTGTAAACCAATCTACAATTAATAAACTGATTAGTTCTATTACTTTAATATTTTTATTGATATACTTAAGACCAGGATGAAACAGCCAACTGACCAACATCTCTAACTTGTCAA